>JAZQSB010000144.1:0-2133 GCA_045629885.1 Eubacteriales bacterium
CGTGTTTCCGCATTATTAACAGTTTTGAATGTGACATCCTCTTCTGCAAGGCGAGCAAGACCGGAAGCGATTTTTTCTTCGCCGCCCTTAGCCTTGGGGTTGACTGCCAGAGAATATGTCGGTATCGGGAAGTTGATACCCGTAAGGTGTACCTTTTTATTTGAAGCGCATAGCGTATCACCTGTTCTCGTGATAGCAAGCTTTGCAACAGCACCGATATCACCGGTTGTGATTTCATCTACATCAACACGTTTTTTACCTACAACGTGATAGAGGTGACCAATCTTTTCCGTCTCACCCGTTCTCGGGTTGAAGAGCGACATATCACTCTTGATTTTACCTGAGAGAACCTTAAAGAAGGATACCTTTCCGTATTGGTCGGAAACCGTCTTGAATACTACCGCAAGCGGGCTGTCATCGTCACCAACGGTGATTTCGACAAGCTCGTTATCCTCTGTTACTGCCATATCCTTTGGCGCATCAATCGGGCATGGGGAATATCCGATAAGACCGCGGAGGAGTGCGAGAGAGCCGATACCAGTGAATGACGAACCCGTGAATACCGGAGCAAGAGTTCCGTCCATAACACCGCGCTTTACGCCGTCCATATACTCTTCGATTGTGAACTCCTCACCGGCGAAGTACTTATCCATATATTCTTCGCAGGTCTCCGCAACACTTTCTGCAATCTGACCTCTTGCCATAAGCGCTCTTTCCATACACTGCGGCGGAATCGGCATTTCAACGGCAGCACCGTTCTTGAGCTCATACGCTTTCATCGGAATAAGGTCGATAATACCGATAATTTTTTCATCCACGATTGCCGGAATAACCATCGGGCAAACAGAAACGCCGAACTTTTCACGAAGCTGCTCATATACCGGATAGTAACGAGCATTTTCTTCATCTATTTTCGATATGTAGAACATACGCGGCATTTTTTTCTCATTAACGCGCTTCCACGCAAGCTCAGTTCCTACCTGAACACCGGTCTTTGCCGTACATACAATAATCGCAGCATCGGCAACGCGCATTGCCTGATATACCTCGCCAACGAAATCAAAATATCCGGGAGTGTCAATAAAGTTAAATTTATGGTCATAAAATTCAACGGGCGCAATACTTGCCGATACGCTGAACTTTCTCTTTATTTCTTCGGAGTCAAAGTCTGATATGGTGTTTCCGTCAGAAACCTTACCAAGGCGGTCAATATTCTTCGTCATATAGAGCAAGCTTTCGACAAGCGACGTTTTTCCGTCTCCACCGTGACCTAACAGGCATACGTTTCTTATTTTAGTTGCGGGATAAACATTCATGTGCTTCTACTCTCCTTTTTTACCGATAGATAACGCCTGCGAATATTACGCAAATGTTAAGTTTTATTAATTATATAACAAAACTTAAAAAAATACAAGTGTCTTTTGTGCATTTTGTGATTTATTTTTAAAAAAATTTTATTTGCATTTTTGCACAATTCACAAAACGTGTCAATTATATAACAAAGCACGGACATATCACCATAAAATGATATGTCCGTGGTAATTTTTGATAACCTATGCGTTGAGTTTTGCGATACTCTCATCAATGTTAGTAAGGAGAGCCTTTACTTTTTCAAGCTTTTCACGCTCAGCTTCCACAACATTTGCAGGAGCTTTTGCAACAAAGCCTGCATTGGAGAGCTTTCCGTTAATCATATTGAAATCCTTTTCCGCTTTTTCGCGTTCTTTAGCGAGACGCTTGATTTCTGCTTCGGTGTCGATAAGCTCGTTCATCGGAATGAAGAGTTTTGCTACTTCAGAAACAACGGAAACCATCTTGGAGGTATCCTCTACCCCATCAGACATAATGACCTCGGACGCGGAAGCAAGTTTAATAAAGAACGGGGTGCCGGTCTCAAAAATCTTTTTTGCTTTATTGTCATCCGGAATGACGATGAGCTGTGCCTTTCTTGAAGGAGCAACATTCATTTCCGCTCTGCGGTTTCTTATTGCGCGGATAGCCTGCATAAGAAGCTCCATGTTCTCCTCTTCCGTCTTGAAGTTAAGCTCATCGCTCGAGTTCGGCCAGTCGGAAATCATAATTGACTCACCATCGTGCGGGAGCGTCTGCCAAATTTCCTCGGTAATAAACGGC
>JAZQSB010000145.1:0-5083 GCA_045629885.1 Eubacteriales bacterium
GAACCCACACGGTGTCGCCACCAACGGATTTTGAGTCCGTCACGTCTGCCATTCCATCACGCCGGCGAGGAACTTCTTTATTATACAATAAAACTTCCTGTTTGACAAGTGCTAAATTTCAATTGTTTGAAATTGCTTAAATCGTAAGCTTTGCAAGCCCGGCTTCGGAGGTCTCCTTGTAGCGGTGTGACAAATCGTTTCCGGTTTCACGCATAACCTTTATAACATTATCCAGTGATATTTTGCGGGTGTCGCTTAAGAAGCTTGCTATGTTGACGGAATTTATGGCGCGCATTGCGGCAACGGCGTTGCGTTCGATGCAGGGGATCTGAACAAGACCGCATATTGGGTCGCACGTAAGCCCGAGATGATGCTCTATGGAAATTTCTGCAGCATATTCAATTTTGTCAAGATTTAAGGAAAACAGCTCACCGAGAGAAGCTGCCGCCATTGCGCAGGCTGTTCCGATTTCTGCCTGACACCCACACTCGGCACCGGAGATTGATGCGTTCGTTTTTACGAGATTGCCTATTATTCCGCCGCTTATAAGTGCTCGGACTATATCATCGTCGGAATATCCGTTTTTTTGTTGCTGATAATAAAGTACAGCGGGAACTACTCCTGCCGCGCCGCAGGTAGGCGCGGTAACAATTGTCTCTCCTGCGGCGTTACGTTCGCTGACGGCAAAGGCGTATGCGCAGACAAGACGGTTTTCGCGAGTAACCGCGCTTTCGTCAACGTGCTCGCGAAAATAGAGCTGCTTTGCCTTTTTTGCAACGCCGAGGCCTCCGGGGAGGATACCCTCATCCCGAAGACCGGCTTGGATGCTTTCCTTCATCACTGTCCACGCCGTGCGCATATAGTCAAAAAAAGAGTTGTCCTCATACTGGAGTGAATATTCCCACAAGCGGTATCCGTGCTTTATGCATATTTCGGCTATGTCAGAAAATGAGGTGTGTGGGTAGATGAGAGGCACCGTGGGGGATTCGCCCTCAAACACGATTTTACCGCCGCCCACGCTCATTACGCGCTTGCGGGAAAGCAAAATCCCGTCTCTTTCGGCAAAAAGATCCATTGTGTTTGGATGAGGAAGGTTACACTCCGTATAATTCAGCTCGACATCGCAGGGAAACGGCGCAAGTGTTTTTCGTATTACAGCTTCGGTACCGTGCCCCTTTCCTGTTTTTGCAAGCGAGCCATAGAGAACAACCTTGAATTTTGTGGCATCGGGATTTTCGGCACGGAAACGAAGGCAGGCGCTTTCCGGTCCAATGGTATGCGAGCTTGACGGTCCTCTTCCCGGGCGGAAAAGCTCACGCAGGGACTCCATTGCCGATGCGTTATTTTTCACGGTACGCACAGGAGATTCCGCATAAAAATACTCAAGCGGAACATTAAATATTTTTGATAAGGAAATAAGATTCTTTGCCGACGGCGCACATATGCCGTTTTCCCATTTGGATACGGCACGGTTTGTAAGACCGAGATATTTGCCGAGCTGATGTTGGCTCATTTTTGCCCGGCGGCGTAGGACTGTGAGTTTTTCCGGAAAGTCTTTGTGTATCATAATTGCACCAACTCTCTTTTTACGTTTCTTATATCATTATAGCAAATTTTTCGACATTTAAAAGGTATAGAAAAAAATAAAAATCAACCGTAGGTTGATTTTTTATAGTAAAAGCTTTATTTTTGCCCGTGTTCAATCTTTCCGTTGCGCACGAAAATTTCTTTGTCACAGACAGCTCTTGCCGCACTTCTGTGAGATATGCATACGCAGGTGCGATCGGGAAGCTTCATAATGTTTTCAAGAACCTCGCGTTCTGTAGCTTCATCAAGCGCGCTTGTCGCTTCATCGAGAAGGAGAATGGGCGCGCCGCAGAGAACCGCGCGGGCGATGGCAAGGCGTTGAATCTGTCCTTCGGAAAGTCCGCTTCCGCGCTCCCCGAGTACGGTGTCAAGCCCGTCGGGAAGCTCATCGAAGAACTTCGCCGAGGCGCAGCACAGCGCATCAAGAATTTCCGCATCCGTTGCATCGGCTTTTACGAGAAGCATATTTTCGCGTATCGTTCCGCTCATGAGGAGATTTCCCTGAGGAACATACGCAAAAAGCGAACGGGTGGACGTATTTACCGGGATATCAGTTCCATCGTTAAGATGTGCGCAGATTTCGCCGCTCTGAGGTCTCAATACACCCATAAGCATTTTTATCATTGTGCTTTTTCCGATTCCGGAGATACCGGAAATAAGGGTAAGTTCCCCCTTGTTTATCCGGACATCTGCGCTGTCAAATACCGGAATATCATCATATGCAAACGTAATGCCGGAAAAACGTATGTGGGAAAGGCGCTCGTATATGGCGACGGTGTCTGAAACCGTGCCGTCTCCGTCATCTGGAAGGTCATAAAGCTCAAGCAGACGCTCTGCCGAGGCAACGGCACTGTAATAACGTGAAAGGCTTCCGGAAAGACCGGCAAACGGAGCCTGAATTTGACCAATAAGCTGCATTATAGCGGTAAAGTCACCATAGCCAAAGCCCGATGCTCCGGTGAGGATTTTTGCCGCGCCCCAAAGCACTGCATAGACATATCCACAATTGATGATTGCGGAAAATCCCGTGTTTGCGCCGTTTGAGAGAAGCGTACGAACCATCTTCTTTTTAAACTGTCCCTCGGCACGCTCGCTCTCGCCGTTTTCTATGCATTTCTCCATGCCGAACGCTTTTATGACGAGAATGTTTTCACACGCCTCTTGAATAAATGAGCGGAGCTTTCCGCCTGCTTCCTGCACTGATTTGTGAGTTTTTTTCATAATGCCTCGGAAGGAACGAGCAAAGAGGAAAAGCGCAAGTCCGCCGCAGAGGATTATAAGGGCAAAGGTGCGGTCCACGAAGAACACGGCAACCAGCGCGCCTAAGAGCCGCGTGGCAAGACCGATAACGTTCGGTATAAGCGTAGAGACGTTGTCGCTGACAACGGAAACATCATTAAAAAGGCGGTTTAAAACCTCACCGCTGTGGTATTTTGACACGGATACGTATTCTTTTTTCAGAAGCTTTGAAAAAACGCTTTTGCGAAATGAGATATCAAGGCGTGCCGTTGTGCGCGCCGCGAGAAGCTGAACCGAGAAAGAAAGAAGTATCTGTACCGCAACAATTATTACGAAAACGACCGAAGCGTGATGCACTCCCGGCATATCTCCTGCAACCGCACAGTTTATGACATTTCGCATTGCAAGCGCAAAATAAATCGAGAGAGCAGCCGATGCGGCGTTAAGGAGCGTTACAAGCAGCATCCACGGCATTTGTTTTTTTGATGTTTGCGCCATAAAGCGCAGTGTCCTGCCATGCTTCAAGAAAATCAGTCCTTTCATTGACCGAAAAAATAAATTCTTCATTTATATTAACATATTAAAAAAAATAAGTCAAATTTTATAATGGCAAATTTCCCCGGAATAAACTTTGGCCGTTGTGCGCAAAATATTCTTGTGCAAAAAGTAAGGAGGTTTTTACAAATGAACGAAAATGCAAACAAAAGCATCCAGTGCTGTGTCACATCCTGCAAGCATCACTGCTCGGGCGTTGACTATTGTTCACTCGACAAAATCCATGTCGGCACTCACGAGAAGAACCCGACACAGGATCAGTGCACCGACTGTCAGTCCTTTGTAATGAAGAACGGCTGTTGCTAAAAGGGAAAAGGATGCAGAACACGGCGGAAATACGGTTTCCGCCGTGTTCTGTTGTAATAACATCCATATGAAATTTTGAATTTTCAGGCGAAAATACTTGTAAGAAAGCGTTCTTTATGGTATTATATTTCGCGGAGGGATGTCATATGGAGTACCTTAAAAATATGGGCAAACGTGCTGTTTCGGCGGCGCGCGCTCTTAATCTTATAAGTGATGAAGAAAAGAACCGTGCACTTCTTTGCGCGGCAGACTCTCTGTGTGAGAAGTGTGCTGACATTATTTCGGCAAATGCAAATGATGTTATCCGCGCGGAAAAGGCGGGGATGAGCAGTGCATTGATTGACAGATTATGCCTTGATGAAAAGCGTATTTTTGCAATGGCAGACGGGCTTCGTCAGATAGCCTGTCTTCCTACTCCGCTCGGTGAGACAGTGACGGAAAGCATCCGTCCAAACGGTCTGCATATTATGGAAAAGCGCGTACCGATAGGCGTTATAGGAATAATTTACGAGTCGCGCCCGAATGTCACGGCAGATGCCTTCGGTTTGTGCTTCAAGACGGGCAACGCTGTAATTCTGCGCGGTGGAAGTGATGCGATAAGCTCAAATATAGCGATTTCGGATGCGCTTCGTTCGGCACTTGGGCAGTGCGGCATCAACGGAGATGCCCTGCAGCTTGTTACTGACACCTCGCGTGAGACTGCGCGTGAGCTTATGCGCCTTAACGGATATATTGACGTTCTTATTCCGCGTGGCGGAGCGGGTCTTATAAAAACGGTTGTTGAAACAAGCACACTTCCGGTTATTGAGACGGGTACAGGAAATTGCCACATCTTTGTTGATGAATATGCCGATATCCCAATGGCGCGTGATATTATTGTAAACGCCAAAACCCAGCGCCTTGGTGTGTGCAATGCTTGCGAGTCACTGGTTGTTCACAGTGCCGTGGCGGAAAAGGCGATACCTATTATTGTATCAGCTCTAACGCAGAAGGGAATAGAAATTCGCGGAGATGCGCGCGCTTGCGCCATTTCTTCGGATATCCGTCCTGCTCTGGAGATTGACTGGGGCAGGGAGTATCTTGATGCGATAATTTCGCTCCGTGTGGTAGATGGTATTGATGAGGCGATTGAACATATCAATAAATATAACACAAAGCACTCGGAAGCTATTATAACTGGAGATGAAGAGAACGCAGAGAAGTTCTTAAATGAAATTGATGCCGCGGCGGTATATGTAAACGCATCAACTCGGTTTACAGATGGATTTGAATTCGGCTTCGGTGCGGAAATCGGCATAAGCACGCAGAAGCTTCACGCAAGAGGTCCGATGGGACTTCGTGCACTTACATCAACGAAATACACAATCCGCGGAAACGGACAGATAAGAGGATAAAG
>JAZQSB010000146.1:0-7677 GCA_045629885.1 Eubacteriales bacterium
GGTGCGTTTTTGCGCTCGTTAATTGCCGCAATTGCCGCTTGGAGCTGTCTGTCTTCTTTTTCGCTGAGAAGATAAAACTTTTTCTTTTCTTCTTCCGTAAGCTCAACGGGTTGATCCGGCTTTATACCACCGGTATCCTCAAGGCTTGCGCCGCGTCCGGTGTAATACTTGCTGACGGACAGGATTATGCCGGAGCCGTCCGACAGCGGAATCTGGCTCTGTGCAAGTCCCTTACCGGTGGTAGCCTCACCTACTACGGTTGCCTTTCCGCTCTCCTGCAATGCCGCGGCAAAAAACTCTGCCGCACTAATTGAATATTCATTGGTAAGCACTGCCATCGGTAGGTTAAGCTCATTTGCATCGGAATAATGCGTTATCGCCTTCCCGCTCTTGTTTTCCTCGCGGATTATGATGCCCTCCGGAAGAAGCGGGTCAAGAGCACTTACAAGCACGTTGAGAAGTCCGCCGGGATTGTTGCGCACATCAAACACAATACCCGTTACATTTGCTTTTTTGAGATTTGCAAG
Source organism: Eubacteriales bacterium (assembly GCA_045629885.1). Classification (GTDB taxonomy): domain Bacteria; phylum Bacillota; class Clostridia; order Oscillospirales; family JAAYXM01; genus SIG480. The sequence continues at coordinate 528 of JAZQSB010000146.1, forward strand.
TGCCGTTGCAAAATCCTTGTCTACATTCGCATCAAAGCTTGATATTTTTATATATCCTATGTTTCCGTCAAGAATTTTCGCCTTGACGCTTTGCACATCGATCTCACGGCGTGTTATGCTTAAGCTTATCGGCTCTGTCACCCCCTCGCGCTCTACCGTAAGCGATACGGGAGCACCAACGGCACCCTGGATTTTTTTCACGGCGGCATCATACCCTATCTGCGCCACCTCGACACCGTCAATGCCTACAATCCTGTCAAATGGAAGAAGCTTTGCATACTCCGCCGGAGAGCCTTCATACACGTCAAGAATAAGCACTGCGCCACGGTCAGAGTCGTAAGATGCATTTACGCCGATACCAACGATTTTTCCGTTGGTGGAGCTGACAACAGACGCAAACTGCTCGGTAGGCAGATAATACGACCAGCGGTCACCGAGAGATGCAACCATTCCGTAAAGCGCACCGTCAGTGATGTTCTTATCCTCATATCCTTCAACAAAATACTTGTCAATATACCCGCGCACCTCGGCGATTTTTGCATACTCCGCTTCTCTGTCGGAAAGTCCGGCAAGCTTTGCGTTGTACTCGCGCTCTGATGCATAAAGCGTTATGCAGTATGTCAGCGCCGCGGTGAGCAGCATAAGCGCAACGGTCGTCATCAGTTGTTTTTTTCGCATAGGTTACCTCCCATATGGTTTATAAAATCGCACAGGGCGATGAGTGCATCGCCCCGTTTAAGTTGTGCTTTAGTCATGCTTTATTAAAGTAATTCATCGGGTTTGTGTGTTTTCCGTTTATTAGTATCTCAAAGTGGAGATGCGGTCCCGTTGAATATCCCGTTGAACCGACAAGTCCGATAACAGCACCCTTTGTTACCTTTGCTCCCTTTGAAGTTTTTATCTTGCTCATATGAGCATACAGCGTGGACTTTCCGCCGCCATGGTCAATAACGACATAGTTTCCGTAGCCCTTACTTGACCATCCCGCAACAACTACCGTACCGCTGTTTGCGGCATATATCTCAGTCCCCATACCGGAGCCGATATCAATACCGGTATGCATTGAGGTTTTCCTCGTTATCGGGTCCTTGCGCGTTCCGTAAGCCGAGGTTATTCTCGTTGCCTTTGTGGGCCAGCGGAACTCACCGCCTACATATTTTGAAGAGCTTGAATTCGAAAGAAGCTTCTGCAATGATGCACGTGCCGCATCCATTGCCCTCTCCGCTTCATTGAATGCCTTTTCATATTCAGCAGCCGATGTGTTGAGGGATTTAAGCAAAGCATTTGCATCCTTATACTGATTTTCAAGCGAGTTTTGCTTTTCAACGAGGTTTTTCTTTGCCGATGCCTGTTCAGCGCGCGCTGCATCAAGCACTGCCTTTTTGCTTGCCAGTTCCTCACGCGTTGCAGAAAGCGCCGCAACAAGCTTTTTATCTCCCTCTACAACGCTTCCGATAAGCTCCGTTCTTGTAAGCATATCTGAAAAGCTGTCTGCCGCAAGAATAATGCCAAGCATTGAAGCCGAGCCTTCCTCTTCCATAATTCTCACGCGTTTGAGGAAATCATCGGTCTGCTTCTGCTCCTCTGCCTGCGCTGCTGAAAGCTCTGCTGCCGCAGCAGCAATCTTCGTATCAAGCGCGGAAATTAAATCGTTTATAGTGTCAACTTCTTTTTCCGTAACATCTATCTGCTGGTCAAGAGCCGCTTTTTTGGTCATGGTAGACTGTTTTTTGGACTCTATAGCCTTTAATTCCTTTTGAATTTTACTCTTTTGCTTCTCTAGGCTTGAGAGCTTGCTGTTAAGGCTTGAAACGCTCTCTGCCGCATCTGCGGAATTCACTGAAACAATCTCTGCAATAAACGCAAATGCAAGAGAAAAAACTATTGCTCCCGCAATCACCGCGGATATTATGCGAACTGCTTTCCGGCTCACAGATAAGCCCTCCTTATTTTTATTATATCCCTTTCAGAACATGTTTTAGACCTTCAAGAACTTATGCAGGGTAATTGCGCTACCCACGCCGCCGACAAGAATACCGACACCGTAAAACATCATAAGGATATATCCGATTATGTCACCAAACGACACATTAGGCATAAAGCTTATTGAGGACAGCGCCGCCGCAACGACATACTCATACACCGCCCACTGCAGGAACAATGCAAGCGTGGCCCCTGCAATGCCAATTAGAAGTCCCTCTATCACAAACGGAATACGGACAAAGCCATTTGTGGCACCTATCATCTTCATTATTGCAATTTCCTCACGTCTGTTGAACATCGTAAGGTTTACCGTATTTGATATGATGAATACCGAAACAAGAGCGAGGATAAGAATGAGCACCGCGCAAATTGCAGTTACAACATCCCTTACCTGAATTATCCTGTCGGATATGTCGCTTCGCGCACGGACATTTGCAACGCCCTCTATTCCGCGAAGAGCCTCTGCGGCACGCTTTGTGGCGTGAATATCGTGAAGCTTTATGGTAAAGCGGTCACGCAAAGGGTTGCGCTCTTCAAGTCCCTCAAGGATGCCGCTGTCATCACCGAAATCCTTTTTAAAGTTTTCAAGAGCTTCTTCCTTCGTCATATATACCGCAGACTCAACCTCATCCACCGCAACAATCTCGCTTTCCAGTGCGCGCGCCTGCTCACCGGTATAGCTTTCATCAATAAATACAACAATTTCGTTTTTGTTTTCAACATCCTCGAGCACCTTGTCGATATTAACCGCAACAAGCGAAAAGCTTCCCATAAGCAGAAGACACGCCGTTATAACGCTCATCGCCGCAAAGCTCATAAGGCGGTGAGAAAAAATGCTTGATATCCCCTCACGGAGAAAATATGTAATATTATAAAGTCTCATTCTGATAGTACCCGCCTGTTCTGTCGCTCACGATACGACCGCTGTCTATCGCGATAACGCGCTTTGAAAATTCGTTTACCAGTTCACGCTCATGCGTTACAACGAGCACGGTTGTTCCAAGCTCATTTATTTTTTCAAGAAGACTCATTATCTCAATTGACATTTTCGGATCAAGATTCCCCGTAGGCTCGTCCGCAATTATCATGCTGGGGTTATTCACAAGCGCACGCGCAACCGCAACCCTCTGCCGCTCACCGCCGGAAAGCTCGTTGGGGAACGACTTCATCTTGCGCTCAAGTCCGACAAGCTTTAACACATACGGAACGCGGCTTTTTATAATCCGCGGCGGCGCACCGACGGCACGCATTGCAAACGCCACGTTTTCATACACCGTTTTTTTGTCAATCAGGCGGAAATCCTGAAACACAATGCCAACCGTGCGGCGAAGCTCAGGCACCTTTGACGGTTTTATCCTGTTCAAATTGTATCCGTTCACAATACCTCTTCCCGAGGTCATTTTCACTTCACTTGTAAGTATCTTTACTATAGTTGATTTTCCCGAAGCGGATGAGCCGACGAGGAATACAAATTCGCCGTCATCTATCTTCAGATTTATACCCGACAACGCAGGTGTTCCGTTTTCATACACCTTGCAAACATCGAGAAGCCTAACCATTATTACACATTCCTTTCCGCAAAAAGCAGGTATGAGCACAACATTTTAAAATGCCGTGCCCTGGATTGACAAGTATTTTTTTACCATAAGGGCAACCTTGAAAATAATTGCGTGGTCAAACTCTCTAAGGTCAAGCCCGGTTATTTTTTTGATTTTTTCAAGGCGGTAGACAAGCGTGTTTCTGTGGACAAACAGATTGCGCGATGTTTCCGACACATTCAGGTTGTTTTCAAAGAATTTCTGTATTGTCATAAGCGTTTCGGAATCAAGCTGTTCAAGAGAATTGTCCTTGAACACCTCAGAAAGAAACATCTGGCAAAGCGTTGTCGGAAGCTGGTAAATAAGTCTGCCGATGCCGAGGTTTTCATAACTCATTACATCGCGCTCTGTGTCAAACATTTTTCCGACGTTTATCGCTGACTGCGCTTCCTTATATGAAACAGCAAGATCCTTAAGCGACGGCGCAATCTTTCCTATTCCGATTTCGGTTTTTGCAAGAAGCTCGGCCTTAAGCGTGTCGCGGATGCTCTCCGCAACCTTTATGAACTCTTTCGTTTCTGTATCTTGCGTAGTTTCGCTTATTACGGCGATTTCAGTTTCGCTTACGCTGACAACATAGTCTTTATCCTTATCCGGGAACATATTGGATACGATGTCCACCGCAGCCGTGTCCGCACCGTCAACCTGACGGATGAGATAAACAATATGCGGAACATCCAGCGGAAGGCGAAGCTCGTTTGCCTTCATATATATATCGCCGGAGAGAATATTATCCAGAATTATGTTCTTGATAAACGTTGTTCGGTCATGCTTCTCGTCATAATACTTTTTCGCATTTCCAATCGCAAGCGATGCAATAACCGCAAGGCTGCGTGCATATTCGTCCTCACCGGAAACGAATACAACATATTCAAACCTTGCACCGGGCGTTGCCACGGGCTTATATGTATCGCCGTCAAAAACGATATAAGAGCCTATCATTTCCTCAAGAGCGTCGAGAGCACTCTCACGAAGACTGCCCTTAAGTCTCTGGTCGGTACATGCGACAACCTCGCCCGCAACGTTCATAACGCCAATCGTGCGGTCGGTTGCCTCCTTCATCTGAAGTATAGTATTTTGAAGCATTCTCCAAGCCATATATTCAACCCGTCCTTACAAAAACATACTGTGTCGTATTATATTGTACCAAATTTCATATGTAAAATCAATGAATTTTCTGTAAAAATATCTAAAAATCTGTCTTTGCAATCGCAATATCCCGCTCTATGCGTTCACGAAGCGCTTTAAGTGAGCAAAATTTTTCCTCTACACGCATGAATTTTACAAGCTCAAGCTTTATTTTGCGTCCATATAAATCGCCTGAAAAATCTATTATAAACGTTTCGGCACGCGGACGAACTTCCTTCGATACCGTTGGGCGCACACCGATATTGGTAACACCCCTATAATGTTTCCCGTCCACCGTCACGCGGGATAAATACACACCGTGCTTTGCGCACAGAACATCTTCCTGTAGATCCTGATTTGCCGTAGGAAAGCCCAGATTTTTTCCAAGGTGTGCACCGTGTGTAACCTCACTCATTATACAGTGATAATGTCCAAGAAGTTCACGCGCCGCCGCCATATCTCCTGCAGCAACACATTCGCGTATTCGGGATGAACTTACCGGCTCACCATGAAGTTCAACAGCATCAACTATATCACAGCCTATTCCGCTTTCCCTGCAAAGGCGTGCAAGGTCTTCCGCATCGTATTTTCCGCCCTTCCCGAAACGAAAATCAAACCCTGCAACCACATGGCATGCCCGAAGCTCTTTTTTTATAACTTCAGCCACAAAAGCTTCACCGGAAAGAGATGAATATTCTTTTGTAAATTCTTTTACGATTATATCCGATATTCCGTACAGCTCACGAATAAGTGCGCACCGTTCCTCGGTTGTATTTATAAGCTTTACGGCAGATGGCGCAACAACGGATGACGGATGGTTTGAATACGTCATAACCGCAGCAGAGGCTCCCTTTTGTGCAGCTCTGCGTACCGTAGCTTCAAGCAATGCGCCGTGTCCCATATGTACGCCGTCAAAAAATCCGAGTGCAACAACTCTCTTCTTCATCCCTACACCTCAAAAAAGCTTTTCACTGTTACAAGAGCACCGGTCTTATCTCCGCGCGCAAGCATAAGAAACTCTCCGTTTTCAGAGTATACTCGGTATGTAACGCCGGCTTGCGCATTTCCGGGAACCGGTGCACCGTTGCGGCACTTTTTTTCTCCTTCGGCATCAACCGTCACAGACCCGTATTCCGAAAACATAAAATCAATCGGCAAAAGGGTCGGTTCTGCTTCAGTTTGCTCTATCGTTTTTGCACGGTCTATCGTGAAAATGCCGGACTTCGTTCTGCGAAGAGCCGTCATTGACGCTCCACAGCCGAGTTTTTCGCCAATATCGTATATCAGCGTGCGGATATACGTACCCTTCGAGCATTCAACCTCGATTTCATACTCATTATCCCTTACATGAGACGGATTTATGGAATGGATTGTAATTTCACGTGCTTCACGCTCCACAGTTTTGCCCTCACGCGCAAGCTTATAAAGCGCAACGCCATCGACCTTCAAGGCAGAATACATCGGCGGAGTCTGTAAAATTGTTGCCTGAAAACTACGGCACACATCAAAAACCTGCTCCTGAGTTACAATAACCGGTCTTTCTTCAAGCACTGTCCCCGTTATGTCCTGCGTATCCGTAACAACACCAAGACGAAAGCGAGCAATGTATGCCTTTTCATCGCATAATGCAAACTCACACGCACGTGTTGCCCTACCCACAAAAACGGGAAGAACACCTGTTGCCATGGGGTCAAGCGTTCCCGAATGCCCCACCCGGCGCGTGCCGAATATTCTCCGCATACGCGAAACAACGCCGTGAGACGTAATTCCCGCAGGCTTGTCTATAATCACAATTCCGTTCATTTGCTACCTCTTTTTATGCAGTTTTTGCGGGACACTGTTTATGTCCCGCAAAACTTAAAATAATTCGACTTCTTCCAGATATGCGCAGATAAGCTTTTCCGCATCATCAAGAGACACATCAAGCGTACAACCTGCGGCACGCTCGTGACCGCCGCCGCCGAAATGCGCACAAAGCTCAGCACAATCTGCACTTTGATCCGATCGCATAGACACCTTTGCCTTGCCATCACGCTCGTGGATGTAAACACCGAGCGAAACACCGCGCGCAACACGCGCAAGCGCGGACATACCGTCAAGGTCATCCTCCGTTGCACCGATTCTCTGTATCGTCTCGTTTGCGAGCTTTACAAAGCACACCTTACCGCCGAAAGTAAGCTTCATTCCACCGAGAACTTCCGCCTCAAGCGCAATTCTCTCAGGTGTTTTTTCAATGAAAAATTCACGGTTTATTCCTTCAAAATCCGCACCGTGGGCGATAAGCTCCGCGGCTTTTCTGTGTGTCTCCGGCGTGGTGTTTGCGTGCAGGAATCTCCCTGTATCGGTTGCAATTGCAACATAAAGTGCGTTTGAAAGCTTTTTCGTAAGCTTTATTCCCATCTTCACAGCAAGGTCGTAAATAATCTCTCCGCACGCCGCCA
>JAZQSB010000147.1:0-3409 GCA_045629885.1 Eubacteriales bacterium
TGTTTGATATGTCTCCCGAAGCCATAACAGATGAGATTAAAAAATCAAATCTCCGTGGTCGCGGAGGTGGTGGCTTCCCTGCAGGTCGCAAGTGGGAACAGGTTCGCAGCCAGAACGCCTCGCAGAAATATGTAGTATGTAACGGTGACGAGGGTGACCCCGGCGCATTTATGGACGGAAGCATTATGGGCGGTGACCCGCATCGAATGATTGAGGGTATGATTATCGCAGGTATCGCAACCGGTGCAAGCGAGGGTTATATCTATGTCCGTGCCGAGTATCCGCTTGCGGTTGAACGCCTTTGCACAGCTATTGCACAGGCAGAGGAGCTTGGCATTCTTGGAGATAACATTCTCGGAACGGAATTCTCTTTTAAATTACATATAAGCCGTGGTGCAGGTGCATTCGTTTGCGGTGAGGGCAGTGCGCTTACGGCATCAATCGAGGGCAAGCGAGGCTTTCCGCGAGTCAAACCTCCGCGCACAACGGAGCACGGACTTTTTGACAAGCCCACAGTTCTCAACAATGTTGAAACCTTTGCAAATGTTCCGCTTATCATTTCAAATGGTGCTGACTGGTATCTCGGTATAGGTACAGAGAAAAGCCCCGGAACGAAGGCATTTGCACTTACGGGTAATATTATGAACACAGGTCTTATCGAAGTTCCGATGGGGACGACGCTTCGCGAAATCATCTTTGATATCGGCGGTGGTATGCGCGATGGTGCTAAGTTCAAGGCAGTCCAGATAGGCGGACCGAGCGGTGCTTGCCTCACGGCAGAGCATCTTGATCTTCCGCTTGATTTTGACACACTGAAAAAAGTCGGCGCTATGATCGGCTCGGGCGGTCTTGTTGTTATGGACGACAAAACCTGCATGGTTGAGGTTGCCCGCTTCTTTATGAACTTCACTCAGAACGAATCCTGCGGAAAGTGTGTTCCTTGTCGCGAAGGTACAAAGAGAATGCTTGAAATTCTTGAGCGCATCGTCGCAGGGGAAGGCCGTGAGGGCGATATTGAGCTTCTTGAGGATCTCGCAGACACGATTGTCAACACTGCACTTTGCGGTCTGGGCAAATCCGCACCGAATCCGATTATCAGCACGATAAAGAACTTCCGCGAGGAATATGAAGCTCATATATATGAGAAGCGCTGTCCTGCGGGAGCATGTCAGAAGCTTAAAAAAATCACAATCGATCCCGAGCTTTGCAAGGGCTGTTCAAAATGTGCGCGTCAGTGTCCGGTCGATGCAATTTCCGGTAAAGTAAAAGAGCCGTTTAAAATCGACCTTTCAAAATGCATACGCTGTGGAAGCTGTGTCGGTGCATGTCCGTTTAAGGCTATAAAGGAGGAATAGGACGATGGCAGATAAAAAGTATATGACTATAGACGGAATCCCCGTTGAAATAAACGGAGAAAAAAACCTTTTGGAGCTTATCCGAAAAATAGGAATAGAGCTTCCTACCTTCTGCTATCATTCTGACCTCTCGGTTTACGGTGCCTGCCGTATGTGTATGGTGGAAAATGAGCGTGGTGGTCTTGATGCAGCATGCTCAACGCCCCCGCGTGAGGGAATGAACATACGCACCAACACGGAGCGTTTACGCCGTTATCGCCGCAACATTCTCGAGCTTATCATCGCAAACCACTGCAATGATTGCACAACCTGCAAGAACAACCTCCGTTGCAAACTTCAGGACCTTGCAATGAGATATAACATCGATGGTGTTCGATTCCCGAACACTTCGGGAAATGCCCGTCCGAAGGACGAGTCCTCAGATTCAATATCTATGGATCCTTCAAAGTGCATCCTCTGCGGCGACTGCGTCAGAGTATGCCACGAGCTGCAGAATGTCGGTGCGATTGACTTTGCATTCCGTGGCTCTAAGATGAGTATCAGCACGGCTTTTGGAAAGCCGATTTCCGAATCGCCCTGTGTCGGTTGCGGTCAATGTGTCGCTATCTGCCCGACAGGCGCGCTCGTCGTCAGAAACCATATTTCCCCCGTTTGGAAAGCAGTTGATAACCCCGAGATAAAGACAACGGTCCAGATTGCTCCCGCAGTCCGCGTTGCGGTGGGGCGTGAGCTCGGTGTGCGTGATGGTGAGAATGTTATGGGCAAGATCGTCGCCGCGCTGAGACTTATGGGATTTGACGAGGTTTATGACACATCACTCAGCGCTGACCTCACGGTCATTGAAGAATCAAACGAATTCCTTGAGCGCCTTGAAAACGGCGGAACACTTCCGCTTATTACCTCCTGCTGCCCCGGTTGGGTAAAATATTGTGAGAACAAGCATCCCGAGCTTCTCGACAATGTTTCCTCCTGCAAATCTCCAATGCAGATGTTTGCGGCACTGCTTAAGGATCGCGCAAAGCAGAACGGTGAAAAGTCCTTCCACGTTGCAATCATGCCATGTACGGCAAAGAAATCGGAAGCAACCCGCGATGAATTCAAGACAGACGGTTGCCCAGATGTAGATGCAGTCATCACGACGAACGGTCTTATCCGTATGATCAAGGAATCTGGCATTATGTTTGAATCACTTGAGCCGGAAGCCGTTGATATGCCTTTCGGAACAATTTCGGGCGCTGGTGTTATCTTTGGTGTTAGCGGCGGTGTCACAGAGGCAGTTCTCCGCCGCGTTGCCGCAACGAAAACGCGTGCAGCGCTCCTTTCCATCGCAAACAAAGGTCAGCGTGGAATGGAAGGCATCAAGGAATTTGACCTCGAATATGGAGATAAAACTCTTCGTATCGCAGTTGTCAGCGGTCTCGCGAATGCAGAAAGCATCATCAAGCGAGTGAAGAACGGCGAGCATTTCGACTTTATCGAGGTTATGGCTTGCCCCGGAGGTTGCATAAATGGTGCAGGTCAGCCCTATGTTATGCACGAAGATCGCAAGGAAAGGGCAAAGGGACTCTATGAAGCAGATAGATTGCTCAGTGTCCGACGTTCGGATGAAAATCCGCTTGTTTCGTCTTTGTACGAAAACATCATCGGAGACCGTGCGCACGAGCTTTTGCATGTACACTATAAAAAGTAACTGATAAAAATAATCTGACATAATGTTTTAGAAATTAATCATGACTACCTGCCATGCAGGTAGTCATGATTAATTTTGTTGTAATGTGAGGCTGATTTTTTAATTCATCAGTGCAATGTATAGATTAAGGTATCCTGCAAAAAGAAGCCAAGCAAGATAGGGAAGCTGCAGATATGCCGCGGCTTTATCAACCTGGTAAAACTTTATTATCATAACGATAACAACGGCGATAAGCAGTAATAGCCATATAAAGGCGAAGGTATATGCCTGAAGATTAAAGAATATGATGCTCCAGAAAAAGTTTACGGCAAGGTTTACGCCGAAGACCTCAATTGCTTTTGATGTGGGATCCTCAAGATACACG
>JAZQSB010000148.1:0-2979 GCA_045629885.1 Eubacteriales bacterium
TAAGTCCTTTGCCATAATCTTAAGCGCACGCGATATCATTGCCACTTCCGTCGCGCGGTTATCTGTACGCACACCGGACTGAACAAGCTGGAGATAAAGTCGGAGGCCAAGCGGTCTTAGGAAGACAACATTCACACACACCTCCTTGGCTCACAGAACGACATGGCTACGTCCGACTTTAAGTCCTTTGCCATAATCTTAAGCGCACGCGATATCATTGCCACTTCCGTCGCGCGGTTATCTGTACGCACACCGGACTGAACAAGCTGGAGATAGTCTACTATAACAAGACCGATATCCTCATTGAGCCGTCGGCATTTCGCTTTCATTTCATTGACAGTAATGCCGGTTGCATCCGCGAGATATATCTTTGTGTTTGCAAGCGTTTCAGATGCGTGAGCAATGGCAACCCATTCATCCTCGTCAAGAAGTCCCGTACGGAGCTTTCGCGAGTCAATAAGTGCCTCACCGGCGATAAGACGCAGAGCAAGCTGCTCGTTTGACATTTCGAGCGAAAAAACAACAACTGCTTTGCCGCACGATTTTGCGGCATTTGAACATATGTTTAGCGCAAAGCTTGTTTTACCGACACCGGTGTTTGCTGCAAGGATAACAAAGTCTGAATCGTTAAGACCTGACAGAAATGCATCAACAGTGGAAAACCCTGTCGGCACTCCCGGAAGCTTACCTGCGTTTTTCGCGAGATTTCCGAGGTGCGCATATGTATTTTCAAGAACATCACGAATGGGAGTCATGCCCTTCGTTTTCTTTTCGCTGCGGATTTCATAAATTTTCTGCTCTGCAATCTCAACAACTGCATCCGCCTCTCCCTCGCCGGAAACGATAATGTCGTGAATTTCCGCAGTGGTCTCGTCAAGATTGCGCAGCACTGCCTTGTCGCGCACAATTTTTATGTACTGCGCAACGTTTACTGCAGTAGGCGTAACCTCAAGAAGCTTCATTATGTACGCACGCCCCCCTGCCTTATCGAGCGTGCCGCGGATTGTCAGCTTATCAATAACTGTAACCGGGTCTATGGATTCATTGAGCGTAAACATACTCTGAACAGCTTCGAATATTGCCTTGTTCTGTGAAATGTAAAAATCCTCAGAGCGAAGGTGCTCCATAACCTCCGGCACACAGCGCGGGTCAAGCAGCATTGAGCCGATAACCGACTGTTCAGCTTCAACATTATGAGGAAGCCGTGCTCCAATAATCTCATCCATCGTAATTCCTCCCTCCGCACCGGGTGATAGCACACCCCGGTGTGAGCAGTTTTAAAAAACTATGCCTCGCACACCTTTACGCGAAGCTTTCCGCTGACCTGCGGATAAAGCTTTACCTTCACTTCATAGGTCCCGAACTGCTTTATAGTTTCGGAAACTTCAATCTTATGCTTGTCAATCTCAATCTTGTGCTGTTTTGCAAGTGCAGCAGAAATATCCGAAGTTGTTATTGAACCAAAAAGACGCCCGCCGGAGCCAGCCTTTGCCGGAATTTCGCATATGAGCGCTTCGAGCTTTTTTGCAAGCTCTTCTGCCGCAGCCTTTTCTCTTGCCGCTCTTGCGATATCTGCCGCTTCCTTTATCTTTGCCGCATTCAAATTATCGGCAGTAGCCTCTTTTGCAAGGTTTTTAGGAAAAAGGAAATTTCTTGCATATCCGTCGGATACAGTTACAATCTGTCCTTTTTTGCCCTGCCCTTTAACATCTGCATTTAAAATTACTTTCATTTTTATTTCTCCTATCCTAAAATATCATCAATAACTTCTGTAAGCTCTTCCATAACATCTTCAAGAGGCTTACCTGCAACCTGAGCGCCTGCTGTATCAAAGTGACCGCCGCCGCCGAGCTTTTCAAGGATAACCTGTACATTTATCTGACCGAGGGAACGTGCGGAAATGATAACATTCTCTCCTTCACGGTAAAGCACAAACGAAGCCTGCACACCTCGGATTGAAAGAAGCTCATCCGCTGCCTGTGCCGCAACCTTTCTCGTACTTGTACCGTTATATGCAACAATTGCAACCTTGTCTTTATACATACGCGCAAGCTTTATCATCTCTGCACGCTTTACATAGGTTTCAATATCATCCTGCAAAATACGCTTAAGCTCAACCGTATCAGCACCCGCACGGCGAAGATACGCTGCAGCCTCAAAGGTACGCACACCTGTTTTCATAGTGAATTTTTTCGTATCTATAACAATTCCGGAAAGAAGCGCTTCTGCCTCAACATCAAGTATGTCACGGATTTCAACAATGTACTGCAAAAGCTCGGTAACAAGCTCACATGTGCTTGATGCATATGGCTCGTGAAAGTTGAGAACCGCACCTTCAATGTAATCCGTACCGCGGCGATGGTGGTCAATGACCGCAATTTTATTTGCCGATTCAAGCAACGCTTCGCTTTCCACCACGCTCTTCCTGTTTGTGTCAACCACAACTACAAGCGTATTGCTGTCCGCTTCAATAATTGCATCCTCAGCACTTATAATCACCCCGTCATACTCATGCTCTGAACATACTTTTCTGAGAAGAGCATCGGCACTTGACTTCTGACCAATAACAATTGATGCAGTCTTGCCCATTTTTCTGGCTATGCAAGCAATACCTACCGCGGCACCGATACTGTCATTATCCGCGTTCTTATGCCCCATTATCATAACACCGGAGCTGTCACGGATAAGCCCTGAAAGAGCGTTTGCCATAACGCGGGACTTTACCTTGGTTCTCTTTTCAAGCTCCTGAGAACGTCCACCGAAGAATTCGAAGTTGAATTTATTGCGTATAACAGCCTGATCACCGCCGCGCGAAAGAGCCATATCTATCGCAAGGCGGGCATAACGATGGTTTTCTTTAAAGTCTGCCCCATCCTTGCCGATACCTATACTAAGCGTTACCTTAATTCCGTTTTTACTTTCTATTTCGCGTACTGAATCCAATATTGAGAAGCGTGATGATATATACTCTTCAAGATA
>JAZQSB010000149.1:0-1966 GCA_045629885.1 Eubacteriales bacterium
GAGCGTAATGGTATAGTCAGGGCGATCAGTTCTGGTAGAATAATTCTCCGCAATAACTTCTCGATATTGAGGTGCCAACCCTTTTTCATTTGCAACATCCCAACCTAAGAATTTTAACAGAGGATCAATGTATTCAATTCGGCAAGAATGCTCATTATAAGCATTTCTTGCATCCTTATAGAAGTCAATATTGGCATGAAAACGATCTACAAGGTTTTGCAATTCAGTCAGGTTAGTCATTGCTGTACGCTACCTTTCTTTTATCGTTTGTCGGCTTTTCTGCATTTTCTGGAATAATCCAAATTCGACTCATACGAGTAGCACCGTCAATACGATTTGACTTACACAGAATTTGAACTTGTCTGGGAGTAATTCCCCACTTGATAGCAGCTTCCTGGACTGTAATATATCCATTCATAACAAACACCTCGCAAATCACGATACAAAAAACCACTATAATTATATTCGCTTAAACGAAATAAATCAAGTGCTACTATCTGAAATAAACAGACCTCCTATAGGTGTTTTCCCTATAGGAGGTTAATAAAACGTTGAGAAATAAATTCTATCTGCCTTTTATCATTTGACAACAGTTGTTTTCTTGCTGTTGATGCTCTCTATGTCGTGCAAAAAATGTCCATAGATTATTGCGGGAAATCACATCCTCATATGTGCGGAGCCTGTTGCGAAGTCGTTCATTTTCCTGCTCCACATTGGCGGCGTTGAGCTTGTTGCGAACAGATTTGTATTCGGCAAGCTCTCTGGTTGCCGCTGCCAATTTCCTCGTGAGATCGGCAATGGTGTTTTTCAGTTCAGCAATAATTTTGTTTGCGGCATCCAGGGCTTTCTGTAATTTGTGCTCTTTTTTCTCTTGGGCAACATATTTCTTTGCGGCGGTTGATAGGCTTTCGTACTCCGAGCGTTCCAACGTAACCTTTGAAGAAAGTACCATCGGTTTTGCCTCGATTTTCTCAACGGCTTCGATTGCGACATTTTGTTTTTGAATCTTCTCCACTTTCTTTTCCAAAGCGGAATACTCTTGTGCTTTCTGTTCCGTCTGCTGCGTCAGCTCGGCAAGTTCCTCTTGGCGTTTCTCTCGCTTGTATTCCAAAACGCTGAGATGTTCACGCTGCTCACCTTTTTGCTCCCACTCGATACCATGCTCTAACATGATTTCTGCAAGGGCTTCTTTTTCCTTCTGTACCCACAGATCACGCTCTGTCAGAGAACGTCCTTCGCCGGTAATTCCTTGATCGGCAAGTGCCTGTTTCAGCGATACACGGGTGGAAAGTCCTCGTTTGCTTCCGGTGGTAAAGGGAATGAAGTCGATGTGAAGATGCGGCGTTGCTTCATCCATGTGGAGATGTGCGGAGTACACGTGGAGCTGCGAATTGCGTTCAAGGAAACTGCGGTAAAACTTATCCAAGATAGTTTTTGCCAACTCTGCGTTTTCTCCTTCGGCGGACATATCCTCTCGGTTGCCTACCTGGAAAATTACTTCATAGAAAGTTTTTTCCTGTTTGCCATCACGGATTTTTTCGTAGTAGTTTTCGATGCAGCGGTCTTTGCGTTTTTGCTTTGCGTTAAACTCTGCCAGAGCTTCATCGAACAATTCGTGATACGCTTGTTCTATGGGAGTATAACAATACTCGATATTCAGATGCGTGCGTGTCGGGTCAACATTCTCTGCGGTGTAGGTTCGGCGGTTGTGAGCAACTACGCCATCACCGGACATTGCGCTGATTGTTCGTTTTATAGGCGTCACCTCCAATTTTGCGGTAGTTTAATTGAAATACCTTTCCCCGCCGCAGCGGCGGGTTTTGTTACTTTTGCCAAAAGTAACGCAAAAGCACTTTTGACAGCGGAGCCATCAAAAGAGCATTGCGCTCTCCGAGGGGGTATGCGGCTTCTGCGGAAGCCTCTGCCGTCTTTTTCGGCTTGCAGGTAGTACCCACATCCTCAAAAT
>JAZQSB010000150.1:0-7237 GCA_045629885.1 Eubacteriales bacterium
AATAAGAAACATACCCGCGGATGCGTATCACGCATCCGCGGGTATGTTTCTTATTCTATTCTTCCCCTGCAGGATAGAGGGAGAGCGGGTCTATAGCTTTGCCGTTTTTTGTGACTTCAAGGTGGAGATGGGCATCCTGCATACATTCCGCAAGCGCGGTTTTTCCTATTTTTGCAATCACATCTCCGCCTTTAAGCGAATCGCCGGATTTAAGCGTTATTCCGTCGGCAAGGTTTGCGTAAATGCTCACCAGTCCGTCGGCGTGCTTGACAGTTATGGTGTTACCCATCATGCTGTCTGTTTCTACTTTTTCCACCGTGCCGTCGGCAATTACCCTTACGCTTGTTCCCTCTTCGGCTGCGATGTCAACACCCGAATGGATGCGCCAGTCACCCATTGTTTCGTTCTTTACAAGCTCTTCGCCCGAAAAAGGCTCTGTTATCGCTCCGTTTACAGCCATTGTGAAAACGGTATCAGCCTTCTTCTCGGGAATGCTTACCGTTGGAACAGACGGCTCTGCCTTTGGCGTGGAAGAGGTTTTTTCGTTGTTTTGCGTCTGCTTTTTCGGGGTTATGGGTTCTTCGGTTATGGGCGCTGTTGCAGGTTCCAGGGGAGCTTGTGGCTCGTCGGGGATAATCTCGTCTCCCGTTTCAAAATCATAGAGAGTTTCGTCACCCATCGGGAAGGGGAGGGTTACGGAATCTGAAATATCCGTTGCCTCTTTAACTGTGTCTGCGGTGTCCTGTGCGAGATACATAACATAACCCGAAATTCCTATTGCACACATACAAAGGAAGAGGATTATGTAAAATCCGCTGTGCGCGATTTTACTTGCAAATTTCTTCATTTTTAAAAGCACCTCCGAGCATATTTTTGCCCGAAGATGCTTTTGTTATTCAGAAAGGTATAAAGTTAAAATTATTTTTTGAGACCGAGAATTTCAACGGACTCGTCACGCATTTTGTATTTGAGT
Organism: Eubacteriales bacterium; assembly: GCA_045629885.1. Lineage (GTDB taxonomy): Bacteria > Bacillota > Clostridia > Oscillospirales > JAAYXM01 > SIG480. Next base: position 974 of record JAZQSB010000150.1, read on the forward strand.
ATTTTTCCTGCGGCATTCATCGGAAATTCTTTGACAAACAGGAAATATCTAGGAACCTTATGGCGTGCAATTGACGCGTTGCCAAATTCACGCATTTCGTTTTCGTCCGCTTTCTCACCGTTGTGGAGAATAATCCACGCACAGCATTCCTCGCCATAGCGTTCATCCGGAACGCCGACAATCTGAACGTCGCGCACCTTGGAATTTGTGAGGTAAAACTCTTCGATTTCACGCGGATAAAGGTTTTCACCGCCGCGGATAATCATATCCTTAAGACGTCCGGTAACTTTATAATATCCGTCCGGAGTACGGCAGCAGATATCGCCGGAGTGGAGCCAGCCGTCCTTGTCTATCGTCTGCGCTGTAGCGTTCGGCATTTTGTAATAACCCTTCATTATATTAAAACCACGTGCAACAAACTCGCCGCTCTCACCGTCAGGCAGTTCTTCGCCGGTCTCGGGATCGATGATTTTACACTCAACGCCCGGAAATGCGCTTCCTACGGTTTCAACGCGATGGTCAAGATCTTCATTGACCTCACCCATCGTACAGCCGGGAGAAGCCTCGGTCTGGCCGTAAACGGAAATAATTTCGCGCATATTCATTTCATCTGCCGCGCGGCGCATAAGGTCTGCCGGACAGTTTGCGCCCGCCATAATTCCCGTACGCATATATGAAAAGTCGGTTTTTGCAAAATCAGAGTGGTTAAACATTGCGATAAACATTGTCGGAACGCCGTTGAAGCAGGTTATATGTTCATCATTTACGCACGCAAGAGAGGACTTCGGAGAAAAGTAGGGCATCGGGCAGAGCGTTCCGCCATGCGTCATTGTGGAGGTCATGGACAGAACCATTCCAAAGCAGTGGAACATCGGCACCTGAATCATCATGCGGTCAGCTGTGGAAAGGTCCATGCGGTCACCGATTGTTTTGCCGTTGTTTACAATGTTGCGGTGAGTAAGCATAACGCCCTTTGGGAAACCGGTTGTACCGGAGGTGTATTGCATATTACATACGTCGTCCGGACGCACAAGAGATGCGCGGCGGCGTACTTCTTCTTTGGGGATAAGAGATGAGCGCGAAAGCATCTGCTCCCATGTAAGGCAACCGGGCATGGAGAAGCCAACGGTAACGACATTGCGCAAAAACGGAAGCTTCTTAGAGTAGAGCGCGTCTCCGGGCTTCATATTTTCAAGCTCGGGGCAGAGCTTCTGGATAATTTCGCGGTAGTTTATATCCTTGCAATCCTCAATCATAACAAGCGTATGCGTGTCAGACTGCTTGAGAAGATATTCAATTTCGCTTATCTTATAGGCTGTGTTTACGGTAACGAGAACAGCACCGATTTTAGTTGTCGCCCAGAAGGTGATAAACCATGCGGGAACGTTTGTTGCCCAGATTGCAACGTGGTCGCCTGCCTTTACGCCAAGCGAGATAAGGGCGGCGGCACATTCGTCAACATCGCGGCGAAATTCCGTATAGGTACGTGTATAGTCAAGCGTGGTATATTTGAATGCATACTGGTCAGGATATTTTTCAACCATTGTATCAAGAACATCGGAAAACGTTGCGTCGATAACATCGTATTTTTTCCACACATATGTTCCCGTCCTTGCACGGTTGTAATAGACTGTGTCATAGTCGTTTTTCTCGCGTGAAAGCGTGGAAATATAGTTTGCAAAATGCGTGAGAACGATGTCGGCATCGTTTATCTCCTCGTTCCATGCAACGGAAACAAAACCGTCGAAGTTAAGAGACGTAAGCGCGTTTATAAACTCCTGCGTAGGAAGTTCGCCCTCGCCGATAAGCACGGTTTTTCCGTCCTTCATATCGCCGAGACGTACGTATTTAATGTACGCACCGAGGTTCTTAATAGTGGCTTCCGCGCTTTCGCCTGCACTGAAATACGTTTCGCGGATGTTCCACGATGCACCGATTGCGGCACTTGAGAAAAAGTTTATAATGTCGATAACATTTTCTGTGTTTGCAAGATATCCGGAGGTTTCAAGCAAAAGCTCAATGCCCGTTTGCTCTGCGCGGGAGATTGCGGCAGAGAGTTTTTCGGAGAGCACGACATAGTTGGTCTTTTCGGATATACGCACGATAATGCGCTCCACTCCTGCGTGGTCTGCCATATTAACATATTTAAGTATCTCATCACCGGTAGCGGCGGCACATTCCACCGGATGCGGATAGACAAGCGCAGAAACGCAAAGGGAGCGGTTGCGGAGCTTGCGTTTCGCATCTGCAACGCGGTCACTGCGGAGCACGCTGTCATAGTGTTGCTTTCTTTCGCTTATCGCATCGTAAATCTCAAATCCGGAGAAGCCGTAATCATAAGCGTAGCGGCAGAGGTCAAGAAAAGATGCGCGGCTTACGTTTTTTGTAGAGAATGTCAGCTTCATATTTTATCTCTCCTCAGCTACGATTTTGTTCAGCGCATTGATGTATGCGCGGACGCTTGCCGCAACGATGTCAGTGGAAATCCCGTTGCCGGAATAGAGCTTGCCGCCTACGCGGAGCTTTACAAGTGCAGAACCGAGAGCCTCTTTGCCTTCTGTAACAGCCTGAATCTGGAAATCGTCAAGCTCGTAATGGTAACCGATGCTCTGCTCAATTGCACGGAAGACGGAGTCGATCGGTCCGTCACCTGTTGCTACGCCGCAGAGAACTTCGTCACCGCAGAGAAGCGTAACCTGAGACATTGATGCTCCGAGATTTGTGCAGTTTGTGGTGTAGCTTTCAAGGTGGTAGGTGGACGGAGCCTGCATTGCAGAGCTTGCAATAAGAGCTTCAAGCTCTTTTGCGCCGATGGAGCTTTTTTTCTCACATACAGTGATGAGTGCACGATGCACATTTCCGTTATCCTCGTCAGACAAGTCATATCCAAGCACCGAAGCTGCCTGAGCTACGTCTGAGAGCGTGCTGTCAGCATCAAGAACAATTTTCTTTTTTTCGCTGACGGTGGCGTCTTCGTACGTCTCGTGGTTGATTTTTGTAAGCATTTCATCAATGCTTGCGTGAATTTTCGTGTTATGCAGAGCTGTTACCGCGCCGATAGCTTCACCGCGCGCGCTTATTGCATCAGAAAGTTCACCCATGGAAAGTACGTTTTTTCCTGCCATTGCACATTTAAGACCGTCCGCTCCTGCTTTTAGTGCAGAAAGCGCGCAGGCAACAGCCATACCGATAGCATCGGAAACACAGACATAAACGGGAATATTTACTGCTTCCTTTATTTTTGCGGTGAGAGCTGCAATTTCCTCCGGCAGAGAAACACCCGCATCATCGCTGATTGTAACGATTGTTGCACCGCTCTCCCGTGCTGCTTTTGCCGCGGAAATGAGAAAAGCTTCATCAGCGCGCGTTGCATCAAGCGCAACAAACTCAACATCCGCGCACAGCTTTTTTGCATCTGCTGTGAGAGCGCATATTTTTTCAAGCATTTTGTCTGCCTTGACGTGGTATGTGTACTCCATCTGAACGGTGGATGTTGGAACCTCGATCTGAAGGCGCGGAGAGGAGCTGTCCTTAATGCATTCCCAGGCGGTGTTTACACTATCAGAGGTAAACCCAACGGGAATGGCAACCGTGCTGTTTTTTATGTTCTGTGCAATTGTTTTATAGATAATGGTATCCTCGCGGACATTTACTACAGGTGCAAGCTCAATTGCATCTGTACCGAGTGCGTCCGAGGTGTTTGCGATAGCTGTCTTTTCACGGAAAAGGAGAGAAACGTTGCGCTCTCCGGCAAGTCTTTTTAATGTGATGTCTGAAATATTGATTTTCTTCACTGTGAAAACCCCTTTCAATATGATTTTTTTGGGATAAAATCAACAAAAAACACTTCCATCTCTTTGTTGATTTAAAGAGACGAAAGTGTTAAAATTTCAATTTAAACCTTCCGCGGTACCACTCTTTTTCATCCATTATGGATGCCCTCAGATGCCGACACATCTTAACTCTGTTACGGGAGTTCCCGTCCGCCGCTACTCTGAATGGCATTTCACGGCAACCGCTCCGCGGTGAGTTCGGCAATTCTTTTCCGATGTCTTGCACCGACCGACATCTCTCTGGAAGGCAAAAGAGCTTTGCTTACTGTTCCGCATCATCGCGTTTCGTATTTAATTACAAAGTATTATACCACCCGATAGCCGGTTTGTCAAGAGTTTTTTGCAGCTTAAAATTGTTTTCTCAGAATATGGCAAAATTCCGGTTGACAAGTACCTCTCCAATGTGGTATTATATATAGCGTTGTGAGGGAGTAGCATGCGCACGGATTTATGTGCGTAGCAAGTCAACACACTGACCGTTTTGCGGTCTGGCTTGTTTTAAATTGCGAGACTCATGTGCGGACGTAAAGCCATGCATGGAGTCTCTGTATTTGTTTTTGACACTGAGCGCGGCTTATGCCGGGCTTATTTTATTATGTTTAAGGGGTTTAAAAAATGGATTTACGATTCACTTTCTTTTTCAACAGCATTCTTCTCGGTGTGGGACTTGCAATGGATGCGTTTTCCGTATCACTTGCAAACGGGCTCAATGAGCCGTGCATGAAGCGCGGCAAGATGTGCGGTATTGCCGGTGTATTCGCGTTTTTTCAGGCGCTTATGCCGATGGCGGGCTGGCTTTGCATACATACAATAGTACAGCACTTTAAGTCGTTTGAAAAGTTTATCCCGTGGATTGCGCTTGTTCTTCTCGTTTACATAGGCGGCAATATGCTCTACGATGGGATAAAAAACAAGGGGGATGAATGTGAGAAGCCGGGTATCGGGTTATGGGCGCTTATTGTTCAGGGTGTTGCAACAAGTATAGATGCGCTCTCTGTCGGGTTCACAATTGCGGATTATGGGCTTTTCGAGGCACTTCTTGCCGCTCTGATTATCGCCGCGGTAACATTCGTTATCTGCTACGGCGGTCTGTTTCTTGGGAAAAAAGCGGGAACACGTCTCTCGGGCAAGGCAGGCATCCTTGGCGGACTCATCCTCATCTTCATTGGTCTTGAGATATTCATTTCAAGCTTTGCGTAAGTGAAAAATTAGATATATAAGTAAACCCTCCCGTGGACAATGCACACGGGAGGGCAATTTTTATACTTTATTTAAAACTCTATTTTCTTTTCGATGTATGCTGCAAGGTCCTCAATTTTGATTCTCTCCTGCTGCATTGTATCACGGTCACGGACGGTTACGCAACCGTCTGTCTCGCTGTCAAAGTCGTAGGTGATGCAAATCGGAGTGCCGACTTCGTCCTGGCGGCGATAGCGCTTACCGATGCTTCCTGCATCGTCAAAGTCAATCATAAACTTCTTTGAGAGGTCTGCATAAACCTTGCTTGCCTGCTCGGAAAGCTTCTTGGAGAGAGGAAGAACCGCTGCCTTGAACGGAGCAAGGTACGGATGCAAGCGGAGAACAACGCGAACATCGTTCTTCTCAGCATCGACAACCTCTTCGTCGTATGCTTCGCAGAGGAATGCGAGGGCAACACGGTCACAGCCAAGAGACGGCTCAACAACATAAGGAACGTACTTCTCGTTTGTTTCTGCATCAAAGAATTCCATGCTCTCGCCGGAATGAGTCTGATGAGCAGTAAGGTCAAAGTCAGTTCTGTCTGCAATGCCCCAAAGCTCGCCCCAACCGAACGGGAAGAGAAATTCGATGTCTGTTGTAGCGTTTGAATAGTGGGAAAGCTCCTCCTGCTCGTGGTCACGAAGCTTTAAGTTCTCGCTTGCAATGCCGAGGGAGAGAAGGAAGTTTTCGCAATAATCCTTCCAGTACTTGAACCACTCAAGATCAGTGCCCGGGCGGCAGAAGAACTCAAGCTCCATCTGCTCAAACTCGCGTGTTCTAAATGTGAAGTTTCCGGGAGTGATTTCATTTCTGAAGGATTTACCTATCTGAGCAACGCCGAAAGGCATTTTCTTTCTTGTTGTACGTGCGATATTCTTAAAATCAACAAATATGCCCTGAGCTGTTTCCGGACGGAGATAAAGCTCGTTCTTTGCATCTTCCGTTACACCCTGGAAGGTTTTAAACATAAGGTTAAACTTGCGGATGTCTGTGAAGTTGCACTTGCCGCAATCCGGGCAGCAAATGTTGTTTTCGTTGATGTATTTTGCCATCTCGTCAAAGCTCCAGCCAGCGGGATTTACGCCGGTATCCTCGATGAGCTTGTCTGCACGGTGGCGTGTTTTACATTCCTTACAGTCCATAAGGGGGTCGGAAAAGCCGCCAACGTGACCGGAAGCAACCCATACCTGCG
>JAZQSB010000151.1:0-3931 GCA_045629885.1 Eubacteriales bacterium
TCCGTTTTTTGAAAAGGCAGCAGAGCAGAGAAAAAGCGTTTTTGTTCTTTCGCGTTCGGATGGCGGTTCACCGCAGGATTTTCAGGAGCTTATGGCAGGGCTGCGAACAGTATACCGTGCAGTCTGCGAAAAGGCGGCAATGTGGGGAGATAAGCGCACGGGCGATATGGCTTACTCCGATATCGGCGTAATGCTCGGAGGTCTTGACAACAAAACGCTCTCTGAGCTTCGGAGAACATATAAGAAAATGTTATTCCTGCTTACCGGATATGACGGAGAAAAGGTAAGTGCTCACGACCTAACGGGAGCATTTGATATGCGAGGACTTGGCGGGCTTGTATATGTAACGCGCCCGATAACTGCCCCGTCAGGTGAAGGGGATTTTGCAGGGAGAGTAAAGGCTGCAGCAGAAGAAGTCTGCCGTGATTTGCGGCTTTGCTTTTGATTGAAAATATGAATGATATAGCGATAAGGCTTGCATCCCTTCCTCGGGATAAAGAAAAAATATGTGAATATTACGCCGCGGCGTGGCGGGATATCTTCGGAGAAGAATTGTTATATATACGTGATGCCGCCGCAAAGGCGAGGAGATTGCTCCGGCGGGATGAAGAAAGCATCGCGTTCGGAAACTTCGGCGAGCGGGAAGCGGGGATTATAATGCTGGATGGCGACTCATCTCTGTATCCGGGTGCAGGTCATATTTCTCTGCTATATTTAAAACCGGAATTTCGCCGTATAGGTGTTGGCTCCCGGCTTATTTCGTATGCGGCAGGGAAATATAAAAGAGAAGGAAAAAGGCACATCAGTGTGCGTGTTGCGGAGAGTAACATGTCTGCATATTCTTTTTACAAGAAACATGGTTTTTATGAAGTGTTCCGCGAAACGGAAGAAACCGTGCGGCAGATTGTTATGCTGCTTGATATTTAGGAGGTAGTTTGTTTTGGCAGAGAAAAAAGAGGCGTCATTTGTAAAAGGTGCGCTTATTCTTGCGGTTGCAAGCGTTCTTGTAAAGGTAATCGGCGCGGTGTTCCGAATCCCGCTTACAAATCTCGTCGGAGAATATACGATGGGGCTTTACAGCATGGCATACCGCTATTATTCGATATTGCTCACTATTGCCACGGCGGGCATACCTATTGCAATATCAAAAATGATTTCGGAAAGCCGAGCCCTTTCGCGCCCGCGTGAGACAAGCCGGATTTTCAAAACGGCAATGGGTCTGTGCCTTGGGATAGGTCTTGCGGGAAGTATAGTGCTTATCGCATTTTCCCAAAAGCTTGCCCTTGCAACGAATGACATAAATGCCGCGCCCAGCATAGTTGCGCTTGCGCCCGCCGTACTTTTTATGGCGTGTACCGCGGCGTTCCGCGGATATTTTCAGGGACATGAAAATATGGTGCCCACCGCGCTGTCACAGATAATCGAAGCACTGTCCCGCCTTTTTGTGGGGCTTGCGCTTGCATGGATTCTCTTAAAGCGCGGATATGACGGAAAATACATATCTGCCGGAATAATAACCGGAATAACCTTCGGTACGGTGCTTACCGTGCTTATGATGCTTTTATTCTCATGGCGCAAGCGCGCTGTGGAGGGCAGACTTCCCGACGGCGGCGGGCAGATAAGAAAAAGTAGTGAAATTTTGTCTGCACTTCTGAAAATCGCAGTTCCGGTAACTCTCGGCTCACTTGTTATGAACGTAACAAGCACGATTGATATGTTCCTTATTACAAACCGTCTTGCCTCGCTGGGATATAATTCCGAAGTAACAACATCGATGTTCGGAATATATGAAAACTATGCACTTCCGATTTTTAATCTTGTTCCGTCAATTATCATTTCGCTTAACGTAAGCGTAACGCCCACTATCTCTGCGGCACATGCCGTAGGAGATAGCCAAAAGCTTACAAAAACGCTTCTGTCTGCGCTCCGTATAGTTGTTATATTCACGCTTCCGGCGGCTGTGGGAATATCCGTTCTTTCAAAGCCGGTGCTGTCCATATTATATACTTCGTCAGCAGACGTAGCAATAGCGGCACCGGTTCTTACGATACTCGGAATTGCCTCATTCTTCCTTTGTGCATCTTCACTCACATCAACCTCAATGCAGGCGCTCGGTCATGCCACAATTCCGCTTGTCACCATGCTTGTCGGTGCGGTGGTAAAGGTCGCGGCAAACTATGTACTTATTGCGATACCGGGTATAGAGCTTTCCGGCGCAGCGATAGGGACGGTGCTTTGTTATGTGATAATAACAGTACTCAATATGATATGCCTTGCACGCCTTGTCGGATTCAAGCCGGGATTTGTGCAGACTTACCTGCGTCCGCTTGCATCCTGCGCAGTTATGGGTGTTGCAGTGTATTTTATCTATCACGTATTGCTTCCGTTTGGGGGCAACCTCATTTCCGTTGCAGCTTCAATATGTGTAGGAGTAGCGGTATATTTTGCGGCTATGATACTCTCGCGCGGAATAACGCGTGAGGATGTTCTGGGGCTTCCGAAAGGCGAAAAAATAGCCTCGCTCCTGTTCAGAAAATAAGACATTAAGGAGGTTTATGTTAATATGAAAAAAGTATTTAAAGTTATTCTTGTTACCGGAATGCTTGTGGCGGCGCTTGCAGTCACTTCTTTTGCAAGCAACTTTGACCATTGCGCCCATGCGCTGGGTGAAATGGGACTTTTCCGCGGAACACAGAACGGTTATGAGCTTGACCGCGCACCCACCCGTGCAGAAGCTGCAGCTATGCTTGTGCGTCTGCTCGGGGCGGAGAATGAGGCGCTTGCGCTTTCCTATACTGCACCTTACACAGATGTTGCCGATTGGGCAAAGCCGTACGTTGAGTATCTGCATAATAAGGGACTTACAAAAGGTGCAAGTGCTGTGACGTTCGGGTATTCAGACAAGTGCACAGCACAGCAATATGCAACATTTCTTCTCCGTGCCCTCGGATACACCGACGGTGAGAATGGCGATTTTACGTATACAAATGCTCTTCTGTTTGCGCAGGAACGCGGCGTTGTTGATTTTGTAAACTGTGCCGGCGGTGAATTTCTGCGCGACAATGTTGCCGCGATGAGCTATACCGCGCTCTCTGTCGCACCCAAATCGGGAGAGGAAGACCTTCTCACGAAGCTCAAAGCTTCCGGCGTTGTTTCTGATGACAAGGGATATATTGAGTTTTTTGAAAATTACCGCAAATACATAGAAGCATCAAAGACGGTAAACAATGTTACAAAGCTCTCAACGGATGTTAAAATGAATATGACCTCTGCCGCGAATGGCAAGGAAAATATGAAGATGGATTATGTCCTCAGTTTTGCGGCGGATATTGATGCGGAAAACCCGGATAAGAGCAAGATGAGATATGAGGGAACGATAAAGGCACTTACGGATATGGGCGAGGGCAAAATGAATCTGGAAATGCCGGTAAGTTATTATTTTGCAGACGGATGGCTGTATATTGATGTTTCCGGTCAGAAGCAGAAGGCGAAAATCACATACGCCGGTGCGCTTGAGACAATGGATATCAATATGCAGACAGATGCAAACCCGATTTGCCTTATAAAAGATATAGAGGTAAAGAAACCGGCCGACGGATATGAAACTTATACCGTAACCTGCGCTCCGGGCGGTATAAGCGCAATTGCCGGTATGATTGAAAATGAAGATGCAGCAGACCTCGCAGAACTGAAAATTTTGGTTAAGCTCCGCGCAGATAAGCTCGTTTCCATGTCGGGCGAGATGGAAATGTCGGTTGTGACAGATGGGCAGACAACGGAGATCACTGTAACATACGAAATGACGAATATAAAAACGGGCGCAGACGTGAAGATTACTGCACCGGAAAACCTTGATGAATATAAGTAAGCAAAAAGCAACCAAAGGGATATGGGGCCCAAAAATACTCAAAATTTTGGGGGGCTATCAAAA
>JAZQSB010000152.1:0-17889 GCA_045629885.1 Eubacteriales bacterium
ATCAAGGTTCGCGAAGACCTCTGCAAGCTTTCCATCGTCGGCGCAGGTATGGTAAACAACCCCGGCGTTGCTGCAATGATGTTTGAGGCACTTGCTGCTGCAAATGTAAACATTGATATGATTTCCACAAGCGAAATCAAGGTTTCCGTTCTCATTGCAAAGGATGATTCCGAGCGTGCAATGCGTGCAGTTCACGACAAGTTTTTTTAATAGGTAATAGATAAACTAAACCCGCCCGGTGTGCTTTCGCACCCGGGCGGGTTTTGTTATTTATCTTCGCACGCGCACAAGCAACGCTCTGCCGTCCTTTACGCACACCTCAGCGGTTTTTCCGGGGAGAGGTTCGTTGCTTATACCATACTGATATTCAGCGTCAATTTCTCCGTTTTCAAGCGGGAATTTGGCGTTTTTTTCATATACGCCGCGGCAGGTGCCGTCGATGTTGATAAGCGAAAAATACGGAAAGCTGTCATCAATGTATTTCACTTCCTTGCTTACGATTTCCATTTCGGAAAAATCGTCTGCTATAAGCGCACGCTTTCCTTTTGAATGAAGCATCAGAAGAATGGATACGTTGCCAAGCGTATGGTCAAGCCTTCCTCCGCACACACCGATGAGAAGAAAATCCTCAAATCCCCGCGAAAGCGCTTCTTTCACGGCGTAGACGGTATCCGTATCATCCTTTTCGCGCGGAAGGGCGATTATTTCCGTTTCGGTTTCCGGCCGCGGATGAGAGTCAAAATCCCCTACGATGAGATGGGCAGGAATTCCAAGCTTTTCCTTGTGGTAAAGACCGCTGTCACAGAAAATATTAAAGTCCCCGTCGCGGAGATAAGCGCGGATAATATCATAGTTTCCGATTTCCGCACCGCCGATAATTACACAACGTTTCATTTTTTCAAAATCCTTTTTATTTTGTTTACCGCTATGCATAGCAGAGATGTTATTAACATATCAGGAAAGGTGTTCCCTATAATAATATCACATTTCATAAGAAATTGGTATACCGAAAAACCGAAAATCCATACAAAAAGATTGGAAATTACAAAGCGGTGTTCTGAATTGTCGTTTTTCAGGATAAAATAGTCTGTAATCTGAATGGCAATCATCGGGGCGAAAACTGAGCCGATAAGATAGAGAAAATCGGTTATGTCGTGCAGAGGAAGAAATATTGCACCGAGAATGCCGAGAACGGCTGTCCCCACGGCTATCCGCTTGCCGGTTATTTTAGCTGAAAGCGTTTCGCTTGAGATGCCCGCAGAATATGCATCGAGAAAAGTTGTCGTTACGGTTGAAAAAACGATGATAAGAAGCCCCGCTGTTCCAAGCCCTGCTTTCATCATTATGCGGGCAATGTCGCTCTCTCCCGTAAAGAGAGCGGCGCCCATACCGATTATATACATCCATGAACTTACAACGCCATAGGTCAGCGCACTTGCGGCTGTTGCGCGCACAGGCTTTTCCGCTTCGCGCGTATAGTCAGATATAAGAGGAAGCCAGGAAAGCGGCATTGCTACGGAAAGCTCGACTGCTGCACCGAAGGATAAGCCATCAGGTGAAATTGAGGCTGTCCCTCCTCGGAATACAACAAAACTCAGGAGTATAGTAAGAACAAACAGCGCAACCATTGCAAGCGTGTTTATTTTACCGAGGTTTTTGATGCCCACGAGGATCCACACGATAATCAGAGCTCCTATAAGAATGCTCCAGAATATGTGCCCGAGGTTTAAAACACCGTCTGCGGCAAGCGCACCGTCATAAATCATTATGGCGGTCCAGCCAACGAGCTGAAGGATATTCAGAACGGCAAAGATAAGAGCGCCGCGCGTTCCGAAGCTCATTTTTACGGTTTCCATAGAGCTTTTTCTCTCTTTCCCGCCGATAAGTCCGGCGGCAAATAAAAGAGAACAGCCGATAATGTGACCGAGTATAATAGCGAGAAGCCCCTTTGTAAAGCCGAGCGGTGCCAGGTATGTGCCGGTTAGGATTTCGGCAAGGGAAACCGCGGCGCCAAACCATATAAGGCTGTTTTCAAAAACAGATGTACGTTTTTTGTTCATATCAGAGAACCTCCCTTGCAAACTCTCCGGAAAGTGAAAACGCGTGGTTCATCGGTCCGCTGCCGTGACCTAAGTTAAGCTGTGCGGCAAGCGCGCCGGATATGTAGTCCTTTGCACGCGCGACCGAGTCGCTGAGCGCAAACCCCTTTGCGAGGTTTGCCGCAATTGCGGAAGAGAGCGTACAGCCGGTTCCGTGGGTGTTCGGGTTGTCTATTCTTTTTCCTTCAAACCATACGAAGGTGCGGTCCTCAAACAAAAGGTCATTTGCATCATTGATGCTGTGCCCGCCCTTTAAAAGAACGGCAGAGCCGCATTCCTCGCTTATTTTCCGTGCGGCTTTCTTCATATCCGACACAGAGTGGATAGTAAGCCCGGAGAGAATTTCAGCTTCAGGGATGTTTGGTGTTATGACGTCTGCAAGTGGAAGAAGCTCTTTTGTCAGAGTGTCCATTGCATCTTCCTGCAAAAGGCGTGAGCCGCTTGTTGCGACCATAACGGGATCAAGAACAATGTTTTTTGCACGGCGTGTGGAAAGCACGTCTGCAATTACTTTGATAAGTCCGGCAGACGATACCATTCCGATTTTTACCGCGTCGGGGAAAATGTCGTCGAACACAGCATCAAGCTGTGCACGTAAAAAATCCGGAGATACCTCCGAAATACCTGTAACGCCGGTTGTGTTTTGTGCTGTAAGCGCGGATATTGCGCTCATGGCGTAAACACCGTTCATCGTCATCGTTTTGATGTCTGCCTGAATACCGGCGCCTCCGCAGGAATCGCTTCCCGCGATTGTTAATGCTGTTCTCATTGTGATTTCTCCTTTCATTTTTCAGCATTAATTTTGTATAGCGACAGAGAGTGGTGCCCCCGGTCTGCCGCTTTTATATGTAAATGCAGGGGCGCATTTACAGCGTTTTGAACTTTTCCAGAAGAGAGCGTGCCGAAGCCTCAGGATTATCAGCTTTCATTATGGCAGAAACCACGCATATTCCCGAAATCGGGATGCTGCGGAGAATATCAATATTGTCCCTGTTAAGTCCGCCTATTGCGTTTACAGGAATCGGAACGGCACTGCATATATCGCGCAGAGTATCAACGGAGGTCAGAATAGTTTTCACCTTTGTTGTCGTGGGATAAATCGCGCCAACGCCGAGATAGTCTGCGCCTTGGCGATACGCCTCAAGCGCCTGAGGAACTGTTTTTGCTGTTGCACCGATGATCACACTGTCACCGAGGATTTTTCTCGCCGTGTCAATCGGCATATCGCTCTGTCCGAGGTGTACACCCTCGGCACCAATTGCCATTGCAACATCAATTCTGTCATCTATAATAAGAGGAACATTGTATCTTTGGCATATTGCATGAAGCTTTTTTGCAAGTGCAATGTATTCGCGCGTGCTTTTTTCCTTTTCCCGTATCTGAACAAGTGTTGCACCGCCGCGGAGAGCTGCTTCGCATCTCTCTAAAAACTCGGCTTCGTCATATCCGGTGCTGTCAGTTATAAAATACAAGGTGCTGTCAAAGGTTTTCATATCGCGATTTCCTCCATTTTTATGTGTTTTTCAATATCGTTTCCGATGAGATTTCCAATGTTGTCCATGAGATTAACAAAAAAGCTTCCCGGCCCTTTTTTCGCTACGGCAAGCTCCCCGCAGATACCGAGAAAGGCACAGGAGAGAAGCGCGGCATCGAGCGGTGTGCAGATGGGGAGAAACGCCGCGCATATCGCACCGAGCATACACCCTGTTCCCGTAACTCGGGAAAGAAATTCACATCCGTTTTTTATAAGGAGAGTGCGCCTTCCGTCCGTAACAATGTCGGTCTTGCCACTTGCGATAACCGTACAGCCGTATTTTAAGGCAAGAGATGAGGCGGCAGTTGCAATGTCGGAAAGCGTGAGAGATGCGTCCGCATCAACTCCCGCGCAAGTGTAAGAAAGGTCATAAAATGCGCGGATTTCCGAGAAATTCCCCTTTATTACGGCGGGACGGTACTTTTCGGTTATATCAAGCGCGAAGAATCTTCTCATCTCCGAACACGAGATCCCGACAAGATCCAAGAGTGACGGGATATTTTTTTCTGCAGCCACTGCTGCGGAGATTTCGATGGATTCCATACGTGCATCGGTAATGTTGCCGAGATTTAGCATCAGCGCAGATGAAGTTTCCGTAATCTCCCGCACCTCACGCGGGTGCTCCGCCATAATGGGGCGGGCACCCAGCGCTAAAAGCGCGTTTGCACATTGGTTGATTGATATGGGATTTGTTATGCAGTGGATAAGAGGCGCCCTTTCACGTATTGAGTTCAGAATGGGATTAAATATCATTCAGCTTTCCTTCTTCTTTTTTATAATATAATAGAAAACGGCAGAGATAAGCATCAGCGCAAGGAACGAAAAGGAAATGTATGACCACACGGGCGAGGTCATTTTGAAAATACCCGTAAGGATTTCTGTTACGAGCCACAAAACAGCACCGAGCGCGGCAATGGCTGCGGCGTTGCCAAAAATCCCGCTTACGTCATTGTAAACGTGGCTTCCGAGCTTTTGCTGAAAGCGCGGGAGAAGTCCTGCATTTGAGAGCTTGCGGAGCAGGAGGTATGCAATACTTCCGCCGATAAGCGTTCCGCAAATAAAGGACGGAACATAAAACAGCCAGCTAAGTCCTTCTTTTCCCCAGAAAAATGTCATTACGGGATAAGACAAAATTGCACCGATAATTCCCGTGCCTATTATTTCGCCGAGGACGGCAAAAATTATTTTGCCGCGTGACATCTTATAGAACACACCGGATAAAAATGCACCGAAGATTGCTCCTGTCAGTGCAATTGGGGGAATTGCCATTGTCGCCATTCGGATTATTCCGATGATAAGCGCACACAGAAGGGAATACCACGGCCCTAAAAGGCATGAGCAGACGATGTTTATAAGATGCGCCATAGGACACATTCCTTCAAATCGCAGAATTGGGGAGATAACAACGCCCAGTGCAACGAGCACCGAAAGGACAATCAGTTTTAGCAGATGTTTTGAGTTATTCATTTTATTTTCCTCGCTTTATAATTAAATACGAGGTGTTCGCCTTTGCCGGCTTATCTACCTCGCTCGGTCGAAGCTTGATTGCTTCCTCTCACCCCGAAACACGGGTTCCCTCGCAATTGAGATAAAAAACGTCAAGCGCTCCCTTGCCGTTCCTTTCCTGCCCTCCTTTGTGAAAAAATAAAAAGGACAATCCCGATAAGGACTGTCCTAAAATTCCAAAGCTTGATATAACTTCCTCCGTTGGCATTATCCAAATCAGGTATAAGGGTCGAAGCTCAATTACTTCCTCTCAGCCTGAAAACAAGCTCCCCTGTATTTAATTGTCGAAAGCATTATAGCACCTTTTTTTCAAAATTGCAAGAGGAAATTTGAATATTCCGGAAAAATGTAAAATATACTTAACTGAAAATGAAATAAAAAGGAGAGATATAAATTGGAGCTTAGTCTTGAAAAAAAGGTAACAAAGCGTCTTGAACGCGTTTTTTGCGGAAACAGTCTGCACGAAGAAAATACAGAGATGATTGTACCCGACCATAGCCCTGATATTATGCGGATAGTAAAGGGAAGTGCGGACGCATTTTTAAGGGACAAGAGTGCGCGGGAAGGGAAAATTGACGTAGGAGGAAATATAAAAGGCGCGGTTCTTTACATAGCGGAAGGTGAGAAAAAGATAAGAAAGCTTGATGTTCTGATGCCTTTCGCGTATGTCATTGACGCGCCGGGCGTGAACGATTTGTCAAAGATAAGCGCAAACGTTTTTTTGCGCTCGCTTGATGTGCGTGAGATAAATCCTCGAAAAATTTCCGTTCGTGCAAATGTGGAGCTTTCTGTTTGCGCTTACGGAGAGCGAGAGTTCTCGTTCTGCCGTGATATTCCGGAGGGTGATGAGTATGGGATTTGTACGAAAAAAAGTACGGTCTCAATGTACCACTCTCAGAATTTCAAAGAGAAGAGCTTTACCATAAGTGATGATATAGAGCTGTCTTCTGCAGAAAGCGGGATGAGCGGATTGCTCACGTCTTCTGCCAATCTGAATGTTACCGATACAAAGATTATCGGGAACAAGACCATTATGAAAGGCAATGCATATATAACCTATGTATACGAAAACGAGGATGGTTCTGTTGGCTCTGGTGAGTATGAGCTTCCGTTCTCCCAGATAATCGACATCGAAGGGCTGAATGAAGAAAATGACCTTAAAATATCCCTTTCTGTAACGGGATTTGAGCTTGAGCCGCAGTATGATGCAGCAGGCAAAGCGCACTATATGACAGCCAGCATTGCTGCAGATGCAGCGGTACTTGTTCTCTCAAGCGAGAGCGCCGCAATTATTGACGATGTTTACAGCACAAAGGCGGATATTGACGTGCGCCGTTCTGCGGAAAAGTGCTCATCACTGTGTGCAAAGCCAGAAAAGCGCGTAGCCGTAACAGAAAGCATTGAAGCAGGCACCGGCGTGAAGAGCGTTATCGACGTAAACGTGAGCCTTATGCCTCCATCCCACCGCAGGGATGAAGGAGGAGAGGTGCTTTGCAGTGATGCTGCAATAACCGTAATGTACATCGGCGAGGATGACGGCATATATAATGCATCGCGGAGAAGCACCGTTGTATGCCCGATGCCGCTTGATAGTGCGCATAAGTATGATGCAAGAGCGTCTGTTTCGTCCAAGAGCGCATCTGTTGGCGCGTCCGGCGAGATAAACGTCCGCTTCTTTACGGATTTTGAAATGACCGAGACAGAGGAAATCACTGTACCTGTAATTTCGGAGATATTTGTAGATACAGAGAATGTGAGGGATGCTGACAGTGCACCGAGCGTAATAGTAAAGAGAATGGCAAGAGAGTGTGACGTCTGGTCGCTTGCAAAGGAATACAGAACAACTGTTGGAGAGATCAAACTTGCCAACGCTATTACGGATGATGCAACTTTATCTTGCGGAAGAATGGTTATTATTCCTAAAAAACGGTAAATAGTGTAAGTATCAAGCAGAAAAGATGATGAAGCATTTGCTTTATCATCTTTTCTGCTTATTCTTGAACATAAAGAGCATTTGTGATAAAATAAGTATACAAGAAAGTTTAATCAATATTATTTGCGGAGGCGGTATGAGAAAGTTTTCCGGATATTTAAAAGATATAGTGATAACGTCAGCTCTGCTCAGTATGGCGTTTGCAATCAGTTTGTTGTTTCAATACATATTTGAGGTTCAGGAGCATGTTACCACAATATTTGTTTTTGCTGTATTTTTGATATCTTTATTTACTAATGGCTATGCATACGGTATTTTGTCTGCATTTGCCGGAACAGTTGCCGTTAATTATGCCTTTACTTTTCCTTATTTCGTGCTCAATTTCACAATACCCGTTAATCTTGTTTCCGCTATCATTATGATTTCTGTTGCTGTTCTTACAAGCACGCTGACAACAAAATTAAAGAACCACGAAGCAATGAAAGCAGAAAGTGAAAAGGAACGTATGCGCGCGAATTTACTGCGAGCGGTTTCTCACGACCTTAGAACCCCGCTTACAACCATTTACGCTTCCAGTACAACGCTTCTTGAAAACAGCAGGGTTATGACAGATGTGCAAAAAGAAAAAATCGTGACGGGCATAAAAGAAGATTCCGAGTGGCTTGTGCGTATGGTTGAAAACCTTCTTTCCATTACAAGGATAGATCGCGGACAGATTAAAATAATAAAAACCTCAACCGTTCTTGACGAGCTTATCGACTCGGTCGTGTTAAAATTTAAAAAACGCTATCCTGAGCAAAAGGTTGAAATTGATATACCTGAAGAAGTAATAATTATTCCGATGGATGCGATTTTGATTGAACAGGTAATTGTGAACATCCTTGAAAATGCGGTACAGCACGCACAGGGTATGACAAAGCTTGTTCTGCGCGTGTTCATTGCTACAAACCGTGCCGTTTTTGAGATAGCGGATAACGGCTGTGGCATTAACCCGAAACGTTTTGAAACGTTGTTTACCGGATATTATACTTCGGAGAATGACGTTGCAGACGGTCAGAAGAGGAATGCCGGTATCGGACTGTCGGTATGCGCAACAATCATTAAGGCGCACGGCGGTAGTATAAAAGCCGAAAACATAAAAACGGGAGGTGCGATATTCCGTTTTCAGCTGGATACGGAAAAAATAAAGGATGATACAGAATAAATATAAAATTCTTCTTGTTGAGGATGAAGCAAATATACGCAACCTCGTTGCAACAATGCTTGATACAGCCGGATATAAGACAATTCTTGCAGACTCCTGTTTATCTGCAAAAACGTTGTTTTCATCTCATCTGCCTGACCTTGTCATTTTAGATCTGGGGCTTCCAGATATGGACGGCGTTAATTTGCTGGATTATGTGCGAGAAGATTCATTAACTCCCGTTATTGTATTATCTGCCAGGACGAATGAGTCTGATAAAATTACTGCTCTTGACAGGGGTGCCAATGATTATATTACCAAGCCTTTCGGCTCCGGCGAGCTACTTGCAAGGGTAAGAGCAGCCCTTCGCAACCACCGTTTCAGTGCCGATGAGGGACGTTTACCCGGTGGCAGATTTGCTTTAAAGGATTTGGAAATAGACTATGATGCCCGTCGGATATTTTTAAGAGGAGAGGAAGTGCGGCTAACCCAGACAGAATACAATATTGTGGCGCTTCTTTCTGAAAATTGCGGTAAGATGATGACCTATTCCGCTATCATAAAGGCTATATGGGGCGGAACAGCGCAAGAAGGAAGCATTAAAAAATTACAGGTGAATATGGCAAATATCCGGAAAAAGATTGGGGACAAACCGGGAGAGCTGAACTATATAGCAAATGAACTTGGCGTTGGTTATCGCCTGAATTCATAATAAAATAGCATTGAAGCAGATTGTGCTTCAATGCTATTTTTCTTTACCGAATCTTAACTGTAAAAATGGTATAATAAATAGAAAATTGTAATTAGTTGTAGTGTTGTTGAAAGGAGAAATTAATATGTTGTCAACAGAACAAATTATGCAACTTATAGGCAGTCTTATATGGCTGCTCGCAGGTATCGGCGTGTTTATTGTCGGTATGAATTTTATGAGCGAGGCTCTTGAAAAAAGCGCCGGAGAGGGCATGAAGAGAATGCTTGGCCGGATTAGTAACAACTGGTTCTCGGGGGTTGGTATTGGTGCGGGAGTTACCGCTATCATCCAAAGCTCATCGGCGACATCGGTTATGGTTATCGGTCTGGTTAATGCAGGTGTTATGACGCTTATGCAGGCTACTCCAATTATTATGGGTGCGAATATCGGAACAACGATAACAGGTGTTCTCGTCGCACTTAAAAATGATTACTTCAATATGCTGATGTACCTTTTCGCATTTGCCGGCGTTATGATGGGGTTCTTCAAGAAAGAAAAGATAAAAATAGCAGGACTCCTCTGTAGCGGTCTGGGCTTGATCTTTGTAGGTCTGAATGTAATGAGCAGTGAGCAGGCATTTGGAAACCCGTTGGTTGAAGCTATGTTCCAGGGCATTTTCAGTGTTATAGATTTCCCGTTGTTGCTTATTTTAGTCGGTGTAATTTTTACCGCACTCATCCAGAGCTCGTCGGCGGCAACCGGTGTTGTTATTACAATGGTCGGAACAGGCATGCTTCCGCTTGACCTTGCACTGTTTATCGTGCTTGGCGCAAACATAGGTACTTGTGTTACGGCGCTTCTTGCATCTGTCGGCGCAAATGCCAACTCAAAGAGAGTTGCGCTTATCCATTTTACTTTTAATGTTATAGGTACTGTCATATTTACTGCTGTTGTGTGGATGTTCAGAGAGCCGATGATAAATCTGCTTGTTTCTATGTTCCCGGGCGATGATTCGATGTCACTCCAGATGCGTGTTTCCATATTCCACGTTATTTTCAATGTCACAACAACGTGTGTCCTCCTGCCGTTTGTATCTCACCTTGTAAGCTATTCATGCAAGGTTATAAAGGATAAAAAGCCCGATGAAAATGCTATTGCGCTTAAGTATGTCGATGACAGACTTCTCACAATGCCTCCGGTGGCTCTTATGCAGGTAAAAAAGGAAATAGATTATATGTTTTCTTTAGTTGAAGAAAGCATTTCACGTTCCTTTGCCGTGATGAAAACGGAAGAGACAGAAAGCGGCGATAAAATTGTTGCCAATGAAGCAATTATTGATTTTACCAACAGCGCTCTGACGCGTTTCCTTATCAAGCTTTCCTCTACAGTAGAGCAAAGTGATGAGCTTGTTATTGGTTCTTATTTCCACGTACTTAATGACCTTGAGCGTATTGGTGACCACGCTGAGAATTTCTATGAAATTGCATTGGAAATGTACGCGAAAAAGATAGAGTTCTCTGCAAATGCACAGGAGGATATCAGAAAAATGTGCGATAAGGTTATGCGTATGCTTGCAATCTCAAAGGAGGCTTTTGATAATCTTAATAAATCAGAATTATCAGAGTTGGCTGCTTTGGAGGATGAAATGGACGAAATGAAGAAAAAGCTTACGGCAAGCCACTTTGCCCGTCTTGCAGAAGGGGATTGCAGTATGGATGTCAGCCCATATTATTCATCTGCTATCGCTGGGCTTGAGCGTGTTGCAGACCATCTTGTCAATATAGGATTTAGTATTATGAATCCTGTTGGGTCTCAAAAAGAAAACTAAAAAGGAGATTTATTATGATTTATTCTGCCATAGCAATTTTTGCAATATCTTATGTTCTAATGCTTGCGTTCAGTAAGTACAGACCGTACATAGCACTTGGCTCTGCGTTGATTTTTATACTCAGCGGCATGCTTCCCGTGGTGAATATCATAGGTGCAATTGATTTTAATGTATTATTGATGATTGCCGGAACAATGGGTATTGTGGCGCTTTTTATTGAAAGCAAAATGCCGGAACTGCTCGCAGATTTAATAATGGAGAAGGTTCCGAATGTAAAATGGGCGGCAGTTGCAATGGCTCTTTTTGCAGGAGTTATATCTGCGTTTGTAGATAACGTGGCAACCGTGCTTATGGTGGCTCCTGTTGCGCTTGAAATATGCAAGAAGCTTAAAACAAATCCGGTTCCTTTTATAATAGCGATTGCTGTTTCTTCCAATCTGCAGGGTGCGGCAACTCTTGTTGGCGATACCACGGCGATTATGCTTGGTTCGGCACTTGATATGAGCTTTATGGACTTCTTCTGGTACAAAGGCTGCCTGGGTATGTTCTTCGCCGTAGAATTAGGTGCGGTTATTTCTGCAATAATTCTAGCTTTTCTTTTCAGAAAAGAAAAAAGCCCGATTCCGAAAACGCAGGAACGTACAAAGGTTACCGATTATGTTCCGTCGGCATTACTTCTCGGGACAATATTGCTTCTTATTGTCGCTTCTTTCATACCCAATAAACCCGATATAACGAATGGTCTTATTTGCTGCGCCTTGTTGTTCGTCGGAATTATTTATAATTTTGCAAAGAAAAAGAACTTATCGGCTATTGTTACTCCGCTTAAAGAGATTGATTTTGAAACAATAGGACTTTTGCTTGGTCTGTTTCTGATGATTGGCGGAATTGCAGAGCAGGGCGTTATTGATGCAGCGGCAAAGCTTCTTGCAAAAATGGGAGGCGGCAACATATTTGTGCTTTATACCGTTGTTGTGTGGGCTTCTGTTCTTATTTCTGCATTTATTGATAATATACCGTATGTTGCAACGATGATTCCCGTTATCGCGGGGCTTGCTTCTGCCTTGAACGTAGACCCCACGGTTTTGTATTTCGGTCTCTTGTCAGGGGCAACTCTCGGCGGAAACTGCACACCCATCGGCGCATCTGCAAACATTGCCGGCATAGGTATTCTCCGCAAGGAAGGATACACCGTCAAAAATTCGGATTTCTTTAAAATCGGCATACCGTTCACATTGGCAGCAATAATTCCGGCATATATTTATTTGTGGATTATGTACGGGATATAACGCCAAGGTTGGGGGCGCAAAGCAGTCTTAGTAATAATAAAGAAAAAGCCTCGGTACACTTCCATACCAAGGCTTTTCTTATGGTTGCGGAGGCAGGATTTGCTTTTCTGCGGAAAAGCCACGGCGGTTAAAACAGTCCACCGGACTGTTTTCAAGAGCCGCCTTTCAAATCCTTCATACTTAAATAAAAGAAGTCCGCACAAATGTGCGAACTTCTTTCATTGGTTGCGGAGGCAGGTTTTGAACCTACAACCTTCGGGTTATGAGCCCGACGAGCTACCGGGTTGCTCCACTCCGCGATATATATGGTGCCGCTGACCGGACTTGAACCGGTACGATATTTCTATCGAAGGATTTTAAGTCCTTTGTGTCTGCCGATTCCACCACAGCGGCAGGTGTCACGCGACGTGCACTTTTCTCGTGCCATAATAGAATACCATATTTTAAATTGAATGTCAACCTTTTTTATAAAAAAAGTGGATAAAAGTGTGCGACAAATGTCGTCAAAAAGCAGCACGTGAGTAAGAAACCGCCTATACCGCCATAAACTTATCCTCTCCGCGATGGGTAAGAACTCTGCCGGAGGTTGTGTCAAATACCTTTGTGGCAAGTTCGTCAAATTCTTCCGTGGGGATCAGAAACTTAAGCGTTACCTCAGCACCGTAGTCAGTTGAGGTTACTGTTGCACCGAGGGATACAACAACTTTTTGTACTATTTCAAATAAATTATACGGAATGTTCATACTTCCGTCTGTCCAGAGGCGCATAACGGCGATTCCTGCGGCATCAAGCGCTATTTTTGCAGCGTGGGAATACGCGCGGACAAGACCGCCTGTGCCAAGGAGGGTTCCGCCGAAGTAGCGGGTGACAACGCAGCAAACGTCAAAAACCTCTTCCTTGCGGAATACGTCAAGTGTGGGCAGACCTGCTGTGCCCTGTGGCTCACCGTTGTCGGAATATCGCATAATATTGTTATTGCGCAGAGTATATGCATAAACATTATGCGTTGCTGATTTGTGCTTTTCGTTTATCTCGGCGATGAATGAGAGAGCTTCTTCTTCGGTTGTTGTATATTTAACGTGACCGATAAAGCGCGAGCGTTTTTCAACAAATTCGGCGATGCCGTCTCCTGCGGGGATTTTGAAGTTATCCATTGCTGTCGCCTCCAAGCTGTTTCATAATCTGAGAATAGATGCGATCATCTGTTACTGCGCATATTTTGATGGTGTTGTCAAGGTATTCCGTGGAGAGAACCTTTGCATCGCGGTGAAGAATGTCTACAAGTGCCGATTTCGAATACGGAATATCAAATTCTGCGCGGCGGGAAGAGAGCAAGAGTATGCGGCAGATTTCATTTCTAAGCTCGTCAAAGCCTGCACCTGTGTGGGCAGAGACGCATACAGTGTCGCGTTCATGTGCAAATTGGGAGGTACCGGAAAGCAGGTCGCATTTATTGAAAACGTAAAGACGCGGGATGTTGTCTGCGCCGAGAGTTTTTATTACATCGTCAACAACCGCGCAGTGTGCCGCGGCTTCCGGATTTGATGCATCGACAACGTGCAGAAGCAGATCCGCGTGCAAAAGCTCTTCAAGCGTTGCGCGGAAAGCACGGGTGAGGTGGTGAGGAAGCTTTCTTATAAATCCGACGGTGTCTGAGAGAAGAACAGATGCCGTGTCGCTGACCGGAAATTTGCGCGTTGTTGTATCAAGAGTATCAAAAAGGCGGTTTGCCGCGTGGATATCAGAGCCGGTAAGCGCGTTTAAAAGCGTTGATTTTCCTGCGTTTGTGTAGCCGATGAGAGAAACCAGCGGAACCTCGCGCCGTATACGTCCGCGCCGCTGTTCCCCGCGCACGCGCATAACGGTTTCAAGTTCCTCTTCTATTTTCGATATGCGGCGGCGGATGTGCCGGCGGTCGGTTTCCAGCTTCGTTTCACCGGGACCGCGCGTTCCGATACCGCCACCAAGACGCGAAAGTGCGGTCCCCCTGCCCGTAAGGCGTGGGAGAAGATATTTATACTGCGCAAGCTCTACCTGAAGGCGCCCCTCGCGCGACTGTGCGCGGGAGGCAAATATATCCAAAATGAGCGTAGAGCGGTCAATAACGCGCACGCCAAGGATATCCTCTAAATTTTTTGTCTGCGCAGGGGAAAGCTCGTTGTCAAACACGGCAAGGTCTATATCATTTTGTTCAATAAACTCAGAAAGCTCGCGTGCTTTTCCCGTACCGATAAAGGTTTTCGCCTCAGGTGAGCTGCGGCGCTGGATGACGCGTGCAACTTCGTCTCCGCCTGCTGTGGAGAGTAGCTCGGAAAGCTCGTCCATTGACGAGTCATCGCATTTTTCCGTATCGGTATATATGTCTGAATCAAGTCCGATAAGGATGGCGCGTTCTCTTTTTTCTTCATTTTGGTTTTGCATAAAAACCCTCCGTAGACATTGTATAAATATTAGTATACATTAAATTTGCCGAAAAGACAATATTATGATATACTATTTATACAGAATAAATAAGCGGAGGCAAAAAGATAATGCTTCATTTTGTTCTCGGTCGCATAAAAAGCGGCAAAACAACTTATATAATAAATAAAATAAAGGAACAGCGAGAGGCAGGCACGCTTTTTCTTGTCCCCGAGCAGCAGTCTCATTCGATGGAGAGGCTTTTGTGCAGTGTGTGCGGAAATACAGTTTCGGCATACAGTGAGGTTACAAGCTTTCGCCGCCTTGCCGCACGAGTAAAGAGCGAAAACGGAGGTGTGTGTGCCGTTGCTATTGGCGGGGGCAGACGCATACTTATGCTTCATTCTGCGGTGCGCGCAGTCTGCGGAGAGCTTTCGGTGCTGAAAAAGAGCGCATCGCGACCTGACCGTCTGCCGGAGCTACTCCGGGCAATTGACGAGCTTAAGGCATACGGCGTATCTCCGCGTGCGCTGGCCTCTGCGGCAAAAGACATAGACGGAGTGAGCGGGAAAAAGCTTTCAGAGCTTGCGCTTATATATGCGGCATACGAAAACGAGCTTTCCGAGGATGAATTTGATGCGTACGACGAGCTTGGATTTATTGCACAGAGCTTGCATATAAATGATTTCTGGCACGACAAAACGCTGTATCTTGACGGCTTCTCAGGATTTACCGCCGCAGAGTTTGACATTATGGACTCAGCCGTAACAAAGGCTCGGGATGTGTATATCGCTCTTGAACTCCCATGTGAGTATGACGAGGGAATGGAAAACGGAATATTTGACAAGACGTATAATACCAAAAAACGCATTTTGGAGATATGCAAGAAGAACGGCGTGAAATACGACGAAGTATATATCAAAAAAGAAAGCGAAAACTCTCTTTATCTCCTCGACCGTGCGCTGTTTTCCGAGAAAGAGGAAAGCCTTTCGGGAGGTGAAGATAATATACATATCGCTCGCGCTTCCGGTGCGTTTGAAGAGTGTGAAAAGGCGGCGGCGTATATTCTTGACCGCGTTCGTGCAGGTGCAAGATTCAACGATTTCTCGGTTGTCGTTTGCGGGGAGACAGAACATCTTTCCGTCTGCGAAAGCGTTTTTTCGCGCTATGGTATACCGGTTTATATAAGCGACGATACACCCCTTACATCAAAACCGCCGGTTGCGTTGCTGCTTGCGGCACTGGATTGTGTTTTGCGCGGATTTCGCCGTGATGCCGTTATGGAATATGTGAAAACAGGATTTTCGGGTATTTGCGCACGCACACTTTCTGCGTTTGAAAATTACATGTACACATGGTCACCCAAGGCTCACGAGTGGAATGGAGGTTGCGACTTTGTGCGCAATCCTCTTGGAATATCGGCGGAAAATACACCGGAAAGCGTGGCGCTTCTCCGAATGGTAAATCGCGCAAGAGAAAAGATTTACGCACCTATAACAAGGCTTGCAAAGGCGATAGAAAAGGGGAAAACGGGAAAAGCGTGTGCTGAGGCGTTGTATGACTTTATAAACGAAATAAATCTGCCCCGGAGAATATCGGCATATGCATATATGGCTGAAACAGGGGGCAGACTTGCTTGTGCGCAGGAATATGATGCGCTGACCGCAGTTATCTGCGGGGTTATTGACAGCATCGGAAAGAGTGTGGGAGATGAAAAGCTTGACGCAGAAGAGCTGTATTATCTTTTCCGGCTTGTTGTGACCGAGGAGAGCCTATCCACTATTCCTGCGGCTATTGACACGGTTTCGGTATGTGATATTTCGCGTGCCGATGGAACGAGGTGCCGTTTCCGTATAATTCTGGGTGCAAACGACGGTGCATTCCCCAAGGGAGCCGAACACGCAGGGCTTATATCCGACAGCGACAGAATATCTCTTTCTGATCACGGAATAGAGCTGGCTCCAGGTATGTGCGAGCGCATATTTGAGGAATACAGAACAATACACAGTGTTCTTTGCTCTGCCGAGAAAGGCTTATACATAAGCTCGTCAGCAACGGGTGCAAATGGAGAGCTGCGTGAGGAATCTCCGGTTGTATCAAAAATTCGCTCTCTTTACGGAAAAACGGAAGAGGGGATTTCACTCCATGATGCCCGTTTGCGCGCAAAAATACCGTGCTTTGACGAGAGCATTGCCTCAGGAAGGTATCTTTCCGTGTGGGAAGATGATGTAGACTATTCCGGCAAGCTTAAAAGCGCACAGGAAAGCCGTCTTCTTCGCAGAGGTCCGATAAACAGCCGCGAAAACATAGAGGCGATATTCGGAAGAAAGATAAAGCTCAGCGCATCTCGTGCTGACCTTTTCTCATCGTGCAGATACGCATATTTCTTAAAGTACGGTCTTGGTGCCGAGGCACGCGGACGCGCGGAAATCTCTCCGATTGAAGCTGGAAGTCTTATGCACTATGTTCTTGAGTATGTAATATCCCGCCTTGCAAAGGAACAGGCTTTTGACGTTTCAAGTGCTCTCGTGCTTGCGGAAGAGGCATGCCGTGAGTACACCGCGCGTTCTCTCTGTGCGGGAGGTAAGCTTTCGGCAAGGATGGAGTTTCTTGTATCGCGCCTTGTGCAATCAGTAAAAAGAGCCGTAGAGGATATTTGCCGCGAGCTTTCAAAGGGAGAATTTATGCCCAGCGGATTCGAGGTTAAATTCTCCGGTGCGGACGGAGACCTTCCGCCGATTGAAATAAAGGGCGAGAAGTCAACCGTTCTTCTTCGCGGCGCGGTGGACAGAGTTGATACATACGAGCTTGACGGAAAGCTCTATTTCCGCGTTATAGATTATAAGTCCGGTAAGAAGGAGTTTTCCCTTGACGAGACGGTGAACGGAATAGGAATGCAGATGCTTCTGTATATGTTTGCGCTTGAGGAAATGGGGAAAGAGCATTTTGGAAAAACACCGCAGGCGGCGGGGGTTATGTACGTTCCGATAGCGCGTGAGGCAAACCGCGCGCGCGGCGAAGGAGAAACTCACCGCCGGCGAGAGGGCGTAATTCTGCGTGATATGTGCATTATTGATGCAATGGAAAAAGGCGAGGATAAGGAGTATATCCCTGCAACAGTTGACAAAAAGGGAAAGCTGAAGCGCGGCTCGGTAGTGCTGACGGGCGCTCAGTTTGATTCGGTGAAGCTGCGGATAAAACAGATTCTCGCAGAAATTGGAGATGAGCTTTCTCGCGGCGAAATAGAGCCTAATCCGTATGTTCACAAGGGGAGAAGCTCGTGTGATTTTTGCAAATACAAAGCTGTGTGCGCGTTTGATGAGGAGCGAAGCGGCGACAGAAAGCGTGAGCTGTGCGCAGTGAAGCTTGCCGATATAATAAACGACGTGGAGGGAAAGGAAAATGAGTGATGTCAGGAAGTCCGAG
>JAZQSB010000153.1:0-6377 GCA_045629885.1 Eubacteriales bacterium
ATGGGAAGCCATTCTGTTATACCTTCAACTATGCCTATAATTATTGATTTTAAAATGTCCATAATAATCACCACTGTAAATGTATTCAAGTTTCTTACTTTCTATTCTCTATATTCTGCATTATTCTCTCAAAAGCTTTGAGAACAAGCCACAGCAAAACAATTTCTACAGGCAGAAGCGCAATATTCTTAATTACGCGCTCAAAAAGCAGAACAATATACGCCTTGCCATAAAGATTTGACAACCAATATGTATTGAGCGCGATATTCACACCCATATTCACCATGGTTTTTGCAGCGATTACGCGCCACACACGAAGCGGCTTTTCATAAAGAAAAATTGCAAAGACAAGCACTGTCAGCATCGTGGAAAGCGTGAAGCCGAGATGCAGCGGACCTGCCGGACGTATCACATATGCGATAAGGTCACACGCAAGCCCTGCAAGAGTGCCGGTGAAATGCCCGAAGCGATACCCCAGAAGCCCAAGAACAAGAAATGAAAAAGTGAGCTGCAGAGTGGGGGTGACATACACGGATGCGGTGTCTATTGCCACATAGAGTGCAACGAGCACGGCGCACATTGCAAGGGAATGAATGTTTTTTATCTCGCCCAGCGAGGATTTAATACGGTTTTGCATAAATTTAGTCCTCCTTTGTTAAATTTTGGTATAACAAAACCTGACACAAAGAGGACAGTAAGCCGTATTTGCAGCGGGATGCGGAAACATCACGGCAACGCGTAACGCGCCTTCGTCCGCACGACAACTCCCCGTTCGCGCGACACTTAACCCGATATTCCCTACTCTGCCTTTTTGTGATAAAAACAGTATACCATAAAAAGTATACTGTTACAAGTATTATTTAAAAATATTACCATTTATAATTGCTTCTTTATTCTATCGATTGCGCTCTTTTCAAGGCGCGAGACCTGCGCCTGACTTATACCTATTTCATTGGCAACTTCTGTCTGCGTCCGCCCGTCAAAAAAACGCAGAGACAAAATATGACGTTCCCGCTCGTTAAGGTTTGAAATGGCTTCCTTCAAGGCTATTTTTTCAAGCCAGTTTTCATCGGTGTTCTTTGTATCGCCAACCTGATCCATAACGCAGATTGTATCACCTGATGCATCGGAATATACTGGCTCGTAAAGCGAAACGGGTTCCATAATTCCATCAAGCGCAAAAACAACATCCTCGCACTTCATATCCATCGCCTTTGCTATTTCCTCAACAGTCGGTTCCTTCTGCGTTTCATTAAGAAGCCTTTCTTTTGTCTGTAACGCGCGGTATGCAGTATCTCTCATAGAACGCGATACTCGAATCGCGCTGTTATCCCTAAGGTACCTTCTTATCTCGCCGATAACCATAGGAACAGCATAGGTGCTAAGCCGAAGTCCTAAGGTTATATCGAAATTGTCGATTGCCTTGATAAGTCCGACACACCCCACCTGAAAGAGGTCATCTACCTGCTCTCCTCGGTTTGCAAAACGCTGGATTACACTTAAAACAAGCCTGAGATTGCCGGAAATAAGCTCGTCCCGTGCAGAAACGTCCCCTGCACGATATTTTTTAAGCAGTTCATATGTTTCATCACCTGAAAGCACCTTAAGTTTAGACGTATTTACGCCGCATATTTCAACCTTACCGTATACCAAAACAAAAACCTCCCAAAGCAAAAGACTATTATCATTATTGCCTCGAGAGATTTTTTTAATACTGTATATAATTGACAAAACACAAGTTAATAAAGATAACACCAAAAGAGCTATGAATTTCAAGTCATAATTCTTTTGGTGTTTTTAATTTTATGCTTTAGTTTACTTTAAGCCGAGATCAGCTTTGGATGCAATTGCTTTTCCTTTTTCCTTGAAGGTTTCAACAAGCTTTTCCTCGTTGCTTGCGCGGAAAACCATATATGCTTTTTCGTCACCTCGGCCAAGGATTGAATACATATACTCAATATCAATTCCGGCATCGGAAATAACAGAAAGAACCTCTGAAAGACCTGCCGGACGGTCAGGCACTGCAACAACGCAGACGGGGGTCATAGTAAGAATATTTCCCTGTGCAAGGAGAATTGATGACGCGCTCTCGGCATCGTCAACAATCATACGCAGAACACCGTAATCCGTAGTTTCCGCAATGGAAATTGCTCGGAGATTTACGCCGTTCTCAGCAAGGAGCCCTGTAACCTCTGCAAGCTGACCTGCGCGGTTTTCAAGAAAAACAGAAATCTGATAAATATTCATCTTCTTATACCTCCTTAAATTCTGCGCTTATCAATAACGCGGACTGCCTTACCTTCGCTTCGAGCAATTGTTTTCGGGGCAACGAGCTTTACCTTTGCCGCGATACCGAGCATTGCCTTGAGCGCGGCGACGAGACTCTTTTCCATCTCCGCAATCTTTGCGAGAGAATCCGAGAAGTTTTCCGGCGTCATTTCGACCATGACTTCAAACGTATCGGAATTATTTACGCGGTCAACTATAATCTGGTAATTTGCCTGATATCCCTGCTCGAGAAGGACAGTTTCAATCTGCGACGGGAATACGTTTACGCCGCGAATGATGAGCATATCATCGCTTCGTCCCATCGGCTTTGACATTTTGACATGAGTTCTGCCGCAGGAGCACGGCTTGCGGGAGAGAACGCAGATGTCACGCGTGCGGTAACGTAGAAGCGGGAAAGCTTCTTTGGTGATGCAGGTGTACACAAGCTCACCCTTGCTTCCTTCTGGAAGCACCTCACCTGTCTCCGGATCAATAATTTCAGCAATAAAGTGGTCTTCATTGACATGCATACCTGTCTGCTCTTCACATTCAAAGCTGACACCGGGACCGGATATTTCGGTAAGACCGTAGATATCATATGCGCGGATACCAAGCTCACGCTCTATATCGCAGCGCATTTCCTCACTCCATGCTTCAGCACCAAAGATACCTGCCTTGAGCTTAATCTGATCTTTTATGCCACGCTCTTTGATGGACTCTGCAAGGTATGCAGCGTATGACGGCGTGCAGCAAAGGATAGTAGACCCGAGGTCAGTCATAAACTGAAGCTGGCGCTCAGTGTTACCCGAGGACATCGGAAGAGTAAGGCATCCCGCCTTGTGCGAACCGCCGTTAAGACCGGGGCCGCCGGTAAAAAGACCGTAGCCGTAGCTTACGTGGCAAACATCTTCTTTTGTGCCTCCAACTGCAACGATTGCGCGGGCACAGCAGTCTTCCCAAAGATTAATATCATGTTGAGTATAGAACGCTACAACGCGCTTTCCCGTTGTACCTGAGGTTGACTGGATACGAACACATTCGGAAAGAGGCTTCCCCATAAGTCCGTAGGGATACGCTTCACGAAGGTCGTCCTTTGTAAGGAACGGAAGCTTATGAAGATCGTCAACACTCTTGATATCATCTGGTGTTACACCCTTTTCTTCCATTTTTTTGCGATAATACGGCACGTTATCCCAAACATGCTTTACCTGATTTACGAGACGCTCGCTCTGCCACGCACGAATCTGCTCATATGATGCAGTTTCGATCTCCGGCTGATAATATCTTTTTTCCATTCTGTTCACCCTCCCTAATTACTTTGCATTTCTTCCGAGATTAAATGCTTTTTTGTTCATCTCAAGGAACTTTTCCGGAACGCTTTCCTCAATCGCCTGCATCCATTCATCCACAGATGCATCGAAGTAGTTTGACAAACGTCCCATCAGGACTATGTTTACCGCCTTTGAAGAACCTGCCTCTTCCGCAAGAGAAAGTGCATCAAAGGCATCTACATCAACGCCCGCATCTTTCATTTTTGCAGCAAGCTCTGCAGGATACTCTACCGCTCCGGTTATAACCGGCATCGGGTTTATCTGTTGGGTGTTTGTAACAATCTTCCCGCCGGGTTTTAAAAACTCTGTCCAACGTGCTGCCTCAAGAAGCTCGAACGAAACGATGAAATCAGCCTCCCCGCGATCTATGATAGGAGAATAAACTTTATCGCCGTAGCGTACATATGTCACAACACTTCCACCGCGCTGACTCATCCCATGAACCTCGGAGACCTTGATGTCATATCCCTTTGTGAGAAGAAGACGCCCCAAAAGCTTTGAAGCAAGAAGGCTTCCCTGTCCGCCGACACCGACAATCATTACATTTTTTGTTTCCATGGCTTAGTCCTCCTTTGGAGCATGAAGTGCATCAAACTTGCAAAGCTGCTCACAAACACCACAACCGGTGCAAAGCGTGTTGTCGATCTTTGCCTTGCCGTTTTCCATGCTTATCGCAGGGCAACCGATCTTCATACACATCTTACAGCTCTTGCACTTATCTGATTCAACAACAAGCGGCTTATTGTGCTTTACATACTTGAGCAGAGCGCAAGGACGGCGGGAAATGATAACCGACGGTTCCTCTGCTACAAGCTCTTCCTTTATCACCGTTTCACATTCTTTTAAGTTATACGGATCTACAACGCGGACACGAGAGATTCCCATTGCGTGGCAAAGTGCTTCAAGGTCAATCTTTGATGCGGGGTCCCCTTTCAGATTGTATCCCGTGGTGGGGTTCTGCTGATGCCCGGTCATGCCCGTGATTGAGTTATCAAGAATAATAACGGTTGAATTTGAAGCATTATACGCAATATTTACAAGTCCCGTCATACCGGAGTGCATAAAGGTAGAATCTCCGATAACGGCAACGGTCTTGCCATCGCACTCTCCCTCATTTGCTTTATTAAAGCCGTGAAGCCCCGAGATTGATGCTCCCATACAAATCGTGCTATCAAGTGCAGAGAGCGGCGGAACAGCACCAAGCGTATAGCAACCGATATCACCATGTACGGTGATTTTGTTCTTTGCAAGAGTATAGAACAGACCTCTGTGTGGACATCCTGCGCACATGACGGGAGGACGCTGCGGAATATTCTCCGAAAGCTTCACTCCGCAAAGAGTTTCCTTGCCTAAGCTTTCTGCAACGAGGTTCTGGCTAAATTCGCCGATACAGGAGAATATCTCCTTTCCTGAAACATTAAGTCCAAGATTTTTGCAGTGGTCCTCAACAAAGCTGTCAAGCTCTTCAACAACTATGAGCTTATCAACGCCCGCCGCAAAATCCTTTATCAGATTTACCGGAAGCGGCCAGATCATACCAAGCTTTAAAACCGGATATTTATCTCTGCATACCTCTTTTACATACTGGTATGAGGTTGAGGAAGTTATGATACCGATGCTCTTATCCGCACCGTCTTCAACGCGGTTTACAGCTGCAGTTTCGGCAAAAGCTGAGAGAGCCGCAGTGCGCTCCTCAACAATCGGATGACGGCGCTTTGCGTTGCCCGGCATCATAATGTACTTTGCGGGATTTTTTTCATATGTCTTTGAAACCTCAACGCGGTCAGCTGTTTCGACAACGCTCTGTGAATGCGCAACGCGCGTGCACATCTTAAGAAGAACCGGCGTATCGAACTTTTCGGAGATTTCATAAGCAAGCTTTGTGAACTCTATGGCTTCCATTGAATCTGCCGGCTCAAGCATCGGTATTTTAGATGCCCGTGCATAATGGCGGGAATCCTGCTCGTTCTGGGAGCTATGCATTCCCGGATCATCCGCAACAGCGATAACCATACCCGCATTTACACCGGTATAGGAAATTGTGAAAAGCGGGTCTGCGGCAACATTAAGCCCGACATGCTTCATACCGCAGAAGCTTCGCTTGCCTCCCATACATGCGCCGAAAGCAGCTTCCATTGCAACCTTCTCATTCGGCGCCCACTCGGCATATATCTCTTTGTATTTTGCAACCATCTCGGTGATTTCGGTACTCGGTGTACCGGGATAACTGGAAACAAAGCTGCAGCCTGCTTCAAAAAGACCGCGTGCAACCGCTTCGTTACCAAGCATTAACTTTTTCATAGTACAAGGCCCCTCCTGATATTACTGCTCAATAGGCTCGCCAATGGCGTCCTTTTGAGAAACAACTACTTTTTTATCGTAACAAGTAAAAACGTTATTGATATGCTCCTCAGACGGAGCTTTTGTTATAAGGCTTATCATGGGAACAATCACAAGTCCCGCTATCATACAAAATGCGCCTGCGTTAATCGGAGACTGGAGAAGAACCGGAAAAGAGGACTTCCAGAGAATATTTGCAATCATAAATACCGTTGAGAAAATGAAGCTGCCCCATACAGATGCCTTTGTTGCGCGCTTCCAGTAAAGACCGTAAAGAAACGGAGCAAGGAATGCACCGGCAAGAGCACCCCATGAAACACCCATAAGCTGAGCGATAAAGGTTACATTGGAATTGTACTGTACAATAGCCAGAACCACAGAAATTGCGATAAATACAGCAATCAGGATCCGAATAATCAGAAGCTGCTTCTTTTCACT
>JAZQSB010000154.1:0-5641 GCA_045629885.1 Eubacteriales bacterium
GGATATGTCGGAGTATATGGAAAAGCATGAGCTGTCAAAGCTTTTAGGGTCGCCTCCTGGATATGTGGGGCACGACGGCGGAACAACTCTTGCAGACAGAGTTTGCGATGCGCCGTATTCCGTGATTCTTTTTGATGAGATAGAAAAAGCGCATCCGGATGTGATGAACATTCTTCTCCAGATTCTTGAGGACGGGACAATTACGGATTCGCACGGCAAAAAGGCGGATTTTAAAAACACCGTGATTGTTATGACTTCAAATATCGGTGCTGAAAGAATGTGCTCGGCAAGTGTTGGATTCGGAACCGGCGGGAAAAATGAATTTTCCGAGGTGTCCAAAAGCGTGGTTGCAGATATAAAAAAGAGCTTTCGCCCCGAGTTTTTCAACCGAATAGATGACGTTATTGTATTTTCAAAGCTTACGGAAGAAGAAGCAAGCCGTATATGCGATATGATGCTATCGGCGCTTTCGGAGAGGCTTTCAAATCTGAGAATTACACTTGATGTTACCGATGAGGCAAAGCGTTTTATTGTATCGCACGGTTTTGATGAAAAGTACGGAGCCCGCGGACTCCGCCGCGAGCTACAGAGCAAAGTAGAGGATGTTCTGGCAGAGGAATATCTGAAAAACGAATGTGCGGAAGGAATATATCGCATATATTGTGAAAACGAAGAGATAAAAGCAAAGCGTGCAGTGTAATTGTTACACCGCACGCTTTGTAAGCTTTATTTACTTAGATAATATCACATTTGTCGAGAATGTTGTACATAAGCTGGATAAGTTCCGCTCTTGTAACGTTTGCTTTGGGGTTGAGACGACCGTTGTTGTCGCCGTTCACGATTCCTGCCTGTACGCATTCCGCGATGTTGACTTTTGCCCAGTTATCAACAGTTCCGGCATCGGTGAATTTAGAAAGAATGCTTGTTGCCTCACTGAGTGTCATATCGGAGGATTCTGATACACTCTTGCCGTTCATAAATCTTATCGCACGAGCAACGATTGTCATTGCCTCGGCACGTGTGAGACTCTTTGATGGTTTGAATGTGGAGTCGGGATATCCGGATATAAGCTCAAGAGAAACGGTCGACATAACGGCATCGAAATAACCGTCGGTTGATATCATATCAAAGAACGGGCTTGCGCCTTCGCTGTCACAGAGTATACCGAGCGTTCTTGCCATAATTGTAACGGTTTCAGAACGTGAAACAGCTTCGGAACCGTTAAGGCTACTTCCGTGTTTACCCGTAAGGATAAGACGCGCGGCAAGTGCGTTTGTCGGAGACTGCGCCCAGTTTACAGTGGAGAGCGTTCTTGAGGAGGAGATGGCTGCGTAATCTCCGTCGTTGAGTGTTTTCGAGGTATGGTATACATCTCCTCTTGCGTTTGCCGCCGAACTCGGTACCGGAACAACATTTCCGGATTTTTCAATTCTGACGGATGTGAAAGCTGTTTTGCTGCTATCGGGTTCTGCGAGGAGAAAACGCTTTTTTGCAAAGGTCTTGTGCGTAATTTCCGTACTTGTGCCGGAAGAGGAAATAAGCTTTGCTTCAAATTTCTTTGAGTGTGACTCAATAGTGAACGAATCAGAAGTTGATGCGCTTGCAAGTGCGCTTGAAACATTTGATGCAGAATCGCTTAACGTGATTGAAAGAGTGTCGGAGGAAGAAATTTCAGATATATTTTTTGTCGGGAGATAATACGTTGCATTTCCGAGAGAGAGGGCAACCGTGCTTCCGTAGCGCTTGAAATTTTCGACGATATCGCCGGTGATGTTAAGCGTTGCGCTCTTTGCGCTGTCGGGAACCTTTACAAGAAATTCAATCTGCTTTGCATAGGAGTTGAACTTAGAAAGACCCGAGATCGATATAATCGGAGAATCTCCGCTTGCCTGCTCTGAGGTAAAGCCGGTAACAATGGTGTTGTTAATGTAAGTTCGAACAACACCTTCCGCTTCGCCGAGCGGGAGAGTTGTGATTGCTGTGGAAACGGAGCTGCCGTCTGCATTGCGGAGCGCACCGGAAAGAATTTTAATCTGTGAGAAATATTCATCTGCAGGCTCTGCAAGGACAATAAGAAGCTCATTTGTTGCGGTGTCAAGACGGATATAATCGTTGGAGGTAAGTGTCTCAAATCTGCCGCTTCTTGATATCTGGATTTTTTCTTTTAAATCATCAAGAGAATCTTTATTGTTATAAAGCGTCTCATCAAACTTAAGCGTAACTGTGTATAAATCTTCGGAAAGCGTTGCGGTTACGTCACCGCTGTAATCGGCACTTCCGCCGCTTGTTCCGTTGGAAGAGGATTCATTGCTTCCTGATGCGCTTATGTAGTCGGTGAGTATGATGTCATTCTGAACATATCCGGAATCATAATCTGCAAGCGTGTTCCCTGCGATTCTGAAGCGGTTGCGTGTGCCTTCCAGCGGTTCCGCGAGAAGAATTGTGATTGCGTTTGACGGGGAAATAGTGATTACATCGTTGGATGAAAGGCTTTCATAAGAGCCGCCGTTGCGGGATACGGAAACATCATCATAAAAATCCGCGCCTGAAACCTTCTTTATATCGCGGTCAAAATAGATGCGGGCGCGCTGCGCATTGCTGTCGTAAGTGATTTTTGTAAACTCAGGCGCGCCTTCATCGTAGTAATAACGGTCATCGTCAGTGTTGCTGCTGTCAGATAACATACCTGCAGTAAGATAACCCGTTGTGAAGGAGGAGGTAAGCTTTGCGCCGGTTTTTGACGAAACCGTGTTTCCAGTAACGCGGACTCTGTTGTATGAGCCGGTAAGCTCTTCGCGGAGAGTGATCGTCATCATGTTATCTGAGAAGGAAACGCTGTCATACGATGTAAGTGTTTCAAAAGAGCCACCGTTGCGTGAAAGTGTAATATGCGAGCGGAGTTCACTTGTTGTAAGCTCTGAGTTTTTCTGAACCGGAACGGTAAAGTAGATAACAATCTTTTTGCTGCTGGAGAGAAAAGCGCTTGCATAAGACGGTGCAGTTGATGCGGAGACACCCTTTGTGACATCATCAGTAATAAAATCAGTTGCAATAATTTTTCCGTAGTAATCTGCAATGGTGCCACCGCTTATCTTGATGTAGTTTTTTGAAGCGGAGAGTGGCTCACTGAATGTGATTTTGATGTAGTTCGAGCCGACAGAAACAGAGTCACTTCCGGCGAGCGTTTCGTATTTATTTGCACTTCCGCGGCTTACCCAAATGTTTGATTTGAGAAGTGATGTTGCAAGCGTGGAATTAACGCCCGAAGCGGCAAGGCCGTTTTTGATTCTCTGCGTGAAATAAATGGTAATGGCTGTTCTTGTATCGTTTATGTTGGTGTAATCTATCTCCGGAGTTGCAGAGGTTGCGGATGCGTCAATTGCGGCAGTTGTAATTTCAGAAAGGTTAATGTTTCCTCTGTTATTCTGGAGCTTACCTGCAGCAATCCTGAATTTTGAGGATTTGCCGGAAAGCCACTGGTCGAGATAAATCTCAATCTCGCCCTTTTCACTGTCAATTGTTATGTGGTCTTCGGGAATGGTTTCGTTAAAGGAAGAGCCGTTGCGAGCGAGTGTGATATATCCGTTCTTGAGTGACTCATTGTTCGGATAGCCCTTTATTCCCGTTTTGAACTTTATAGTAACAGTCTGCTCGTCGCTGTCGATAACAACACTGTTTTCCTCCGCAAGCTCAGGACCGCGAGCATCAAAGAGAGGAGTGTCAACATCCTCTGTCTGACCGGAAAACGTCCCTTTAGCTATTCTAAAAAAGTTATCCGAAGTGGAAAGCGCAGAGTTAAGCGTTATGTAAAGGCAGCTTCCGGAAACGGAATATGATGTCGATGAAGACAGATTAGAAAGCGAAGAGCCTCCGCGGCTGAGCTTAACCTTTCCGGAAAAGCTTTTGGGCGCAAGCCCCTCGATATCTCTGTCAAACCTGATAGTTATGTATGAACGCGTTGTGTTCATTGAAACGCCTTCGACAACCGGGTTAACACCGGATGCGGCAAGTGCTCCAAGCGGAAGCACGGATAAAAGCAATGATACGATAAGCAATAAATTTACCGCTTTTTTTAATACATTCCTTGCTTTTTTCATAGTAGCTCCAAAACCGAAATCGTATGATTTGCGGCACCGTTTTTGCGGCAAACGGACAGCCGAATTTTGCGCGTGTTTTCACTGACAATTGTATATGTAAAAACTGCACAATACCATATATGTATATAATAAGCGAAAATCATCAAAATGTCAATGAGTGTTTACTAAAAATTAACGGATAAATTTTGAATTATTTTATTGACTGTATCAAGAAATAAAGTTATAATAATTATAAAAAAACAGACGTGTTCCTTGTACGGTCTGAAAGGAGTATTTAAAAATGATTAAACAGAGCAAAAGATTTTTGTCTGCACTTCTGGCATTGCTTATGATTGCAAGCTTTGCGGGAGTTGCAGGAGCGGCAAATGAGTATACCGTTACGCCGGTAACCGACGGCGGTGGGTACGTGATTATGCTAAAAACTCAATATGCTCCGGGTGAGAAGGTTGTTGCACGTGCTGTGCCAAACGACGGCTTTGCATTCTATTCATGGTCATCGGATGATATTTTCGATCCCAATTTCCAGACCTACAGAAGCAATGATATGATAGAATTCATCATGCCGGCGCAGAATGTTACGCTTGGCGCGATATTTGCAATAAAGCAGCCTGAGCAGCAGACCACCGTTTCCGTAACTTTTGACAGCATGGGCGGAACGGATTTTGGTACTACATATGTCGATATCGGCTCTACCGCACCGATGCCGTCAAATGTTCCGGTAAAAGAGGGATATACCTTTGATGGATGGTATACCGACTCGACTTGCACACTTCCGTTTGACTTTACAATCCCGCTTTATACCTCCACCTTCCTCTATGCAAAGTGGGTGCCGATACAGTCTGCTCCCGTGGTTGAAAACGGCTTTTCTGATGTGAAGAAGGACGACTGGTTCTACAACTGCGTTATCACCCTTGCCGACAGAAATATCATTTCCGGTATGGGCGGTGGGATCTTTGCTCCGCAGAAGAACATAAGCCGCGCACAGCTTGCAACCATTCTTGCAAATCTTGCAAATGCAAACCTCGCAGATACGGTCACTCCGTTTGTAGATGTTCCGGCGGATGCATGGTATGCAAAGGCTGTTTCATGGGCATATACCAGCGGCATTGTAAACGGTCTCACGGAGACAACATTTGCACCGGATGCAAACGTATCGCGTCAGGATATGGCGGTTATGATTATGCGCTATGCAGACAACGTTGAGAAGGTAACGCTTGTCGAGTCCAACGCTCCGTCGGAATTTGCGGATGATGCATTGATAGCTGCTTATTCAAAAGAAGCTGTTTATAAGATGCAGCGCGCAGGAATCATCGGCGGAAAACCCGGCAACCTGTTTGATGCAAAGGCGTACGCCACCCGCGCAGAAGCAAGCAAAATGATTTACGTTCTTTTAAATCTCCTTGAACTGCAAATTGAAAAGTAATAAAGAAACACAGCCTTTGGATTTTTGAATCCTGAGGCTGTGTTTTTATATCTCATCACTCTATCTTCAGCTTACCAAGTCGCAGTGCGTTTGTTACGACTGTAACGGAGCTTAGCGACAT
>JAZQSB010000155.1:0-2034 GCA_045629885.1 Eubacteriales bacterium
GCGTATGTAGCAAGCCTTGTTCCTTTGCTTGGTTTAAAGGTGTTTACGGCTTTTATAAGCCCTACAGAACCTATTGCAATAAGATCTTCCTGGTCTTGTGGTGAGGTATAGTATTTCTTAATTACGTGAGCAACAAGCCTGAGATTTCTCTCTATCAGGATATCCCGCGCGGTCATATCACCATTTGCATATTTTTCAAGGTAATCACGCTCCTCTTTTGCAGAAAGAGGTTTTGGAAAAGAACCTGAGGAAAGGCTTAAAATAAAGTACAGACATCCCGAAAGAAAAAAAGCAACCGATGATAAAATGAACATAACACTCCACCGCCTTATTTAGATATATTTATTTTATTTTTATAAAAAAACAAATTGCAAGTCCTCGTAAATAAACGGACTTGCAATTTGCTTTATAACTTTTCTATAAGTGCGACAGCGTGAGCGGCAATGCCGTCTCCGCTTCCGGTAAAACCAAGCTTTTCTTCTGTTGTTGCCTTGACGCTTATGTAATCAGATGTAACCTCAAGTGCAACAGCAATGTTTTTTCTCATTACTTCAATGTAGGGGAGAAGTTTCGGACGTTGCGCAATAACAGTTGCATCAACGTTGCTGACGGTATATCCGTTTTCTTTCAGAAGTGCATTTACTTTTCTTAGCAGTATAAGGCTGTTTGCGTTAAGAAATTCGGGATCATCCGGAGGAAAATGCTTTCCGATATCTCCAAGTGCTGCGGCACCGAGAAGTGCATCGGAAATTGCGTGGAGAAGAACATCGGCATCGCTGTGTCCGAGAAGTCCCTTTTCGTAAGGAATATCAATACCGCCAAGAATAAGTTTACGTCCTTCCACCAGCCTGTGTACATCGTTTCCGTGTCCTATCCTCATTTGCTTTTCACCTCATTTTGAAAAATGTGTTTTGCAATAGCCTCGGCAAGGATCAAATCCTCCGGAGTAGTTATTTTTATATTGAAATAATCGCCATCTGTTAAAAATACGCGCATCCCGATTGCTTCAACGGCAGAGCAGTCATCAGTTATCGGAAGTTTTTCGTCAACCGCCTTACGGAGTGCCGCGGAGAGAAGGTCTGCATCAAATATCTGCGGGGTTTGTATTGCAAACAATGTTTCCCTCGGGAGCGTTTCGGTCACAACTTTACCTACCGCCGTTTTTATTGTGTCCTTTACGGGAACTGCCGGAGCGGCTGCGTTATACAATGCCGCAGCGTTTACAGTAAGCTCTATAATGTTTTGCGAAACGAATGGGCGGGCGGCATCGTGAACGGCGATGAGGTCAAACTTGTTTCCAGTAAAACTGACTCCGCAGAGAACCGACTCTGCACGTGTAGCTCCTCCGGGAATAACGGCAAGCAATTTGCTTACCCCATTTTTTTTGCATATGCCTTCAATATCGCTTATAAGCTCGTTTTGAGTGGGAATAACAATTGCGTCAATCCACGGAGATTTTTCGAAGGCGAGCAGAGTATGAACAATAACGGGAACTTCCCATATATCTGCAAACAGCTTGTTTCCGTAAGCTTTCATTCTGCTTGACGTGCCGGCGGCGGGAATAACTGCAACGCACGTTTTTCTTTTAGTTTTATTAAACAACTGCAAAACCTCACTTATAATCAAATAAGGGCTTGTAGCGAAATGAGTTTTGCTACAAGCCCTATTATACTACAAAACGTGTGTATATTACAAGGTTTATTTGAAAGATTCTGCCATGATGGAATCTAAATATGTATCTACTTCGTTATAGTCCTTTTCAAGGGCAAGAACAAGCTCGGAAAGAAGAATCTGCTTTGCGGAATGGAGGATTTTCCGCTCTCCTGTTGAAAGTCCGCACTTGAAATCTCTGTAAGTAAGTGACTTTATGACACGGACGACCTCGTCGAGGTCACCGCTTTTTATTCGTGCGATGTTGTCGCGGTAGCGTTTGTTCCAGTTTGTGTCAACATCGATGTCCATGTTTGAGAAGAGAGCAAGGAGCGCATCTGCACGCTCGCAGCTTATGACATCGCGGATTCCGATTTTCTCGCA
>JAZQSB010000156.1:0-2414 GCA_045629885.1 Eubacteriales bacterium
CTGCAATTCTGGTTGCTTCGATGTTCGGGTATAAGCATTTTGCAAAGAAAAAACTGTCCCCGATCCTTTTGATCGTAATATCTGCAGTAGCGGGTGTAATAGTATATGGAATATGATTTATGTGCAGTCGTTATTCGCTGCAATGTATAACTCTGAAAAAGGTGATGTCTGGTCGCAAAAACCAAACATCACCTTTTTCTTTCCAAAATCGTATACTGCAGCTACTCTATGCCAGTAATGTACCAATACTGTCTTATTGGAAGTCACCCCAGCGGGAAGATTTTTTTATCTATTTTGAAGAAAAAATGTGAAGCTCAATAAAGTGCCGGCCTTTTTTGCTCATACCGCCGATTACGGCAAGCCGCGCGCGTCCGTAACCGCGAAGAGACAGAAGTGCACCCTCGGATATTTCGCGTGAGGTGCTTGATTCTTGAATGTGGTCAAGCGAAAATTTTCCGTCGCGGATAAGGTCGGATACCTTTGTTCGCGATATTCCGAACGCCAGCGAGAGAATGGTATCGGCGCGCATAGACGCCACCGTTCCCGAAACAACATCTAAAACCGGCTCGGGAATGCGGATATCTGAGAGAGGAACCGTTTCACACTTCACGCCTAGTTTGCCTATTTTCGTCAGGTTGTCGCATATAAAACCGGCGATTTGCGGAGTGCAGAGAATATACCCTTCATCGCCGAGGGTGAGGATATCGCCTACGGTTTCGCGCTTGATGCCAAGAGCCATAAGTGAACCGAGCCAGTCGCGGTGAGAAGGGTTTCCAAACGGACATTTTGCATGAATTGCCGTTATGTTCTCATCAAGAGGAAAGTCTTCTTCGGAAATATAGTCGGGAAGAAAGAAAAGGCGCACTCTTTCCGCACCGTCAAAACCGCCGGAGAAAAGACAGGTCGTATCATGGCGTGTGCGAAGATATTTCCGTGCTTCGGCACACTCCGCCGGAGTGAGGAATGCTGTGGAGCTTTGCCTGTTGGTTCGTAGTGTATTATCTGCCAAATCGCAGAGCCTTTTTTGAAATTCCTGTTCCACGTATAATTACCCCCTGATATATCTGTGTTCATTTTAGTATATTTAAAAATTTTCGGCAACTATCTCAGCCGTTTGACGAGATTCTGGCAATCTATGAGAACGCATACCAGAACTACAAGTAAACAATCGGTATAAAAGAACAACCTGCACTGCATTTTGCAGTGCAGGTTGTTCTTTTAACTACTCTATCTTATCTTTTACAAACGAAATCTGTGCCTCTACGGATTTAACGCTTGTTCCGCCTTCGGAAATGCGCTTTTCAACGCAGGTTTCAAGGCTTATTTCGTTGTACAGATCATTCTCGAACAGCTCTGAAAATTCTTTGTACTCAGAAAGCGTAAGATCCTCTAAAACCTTTCCTTCGGCAATGCACTTTGCAACAAGCTGACCGGAAAGCTTATACGCACTTCTGAAAGGAAGGTTTTTCTTAACAAGATAATCCGCAAGGTCTGTTGCGTTTATAAATCCTTTTTGTGCTGCACGCTTCATATTCTCCGGTATCGGTTTCATTGTAGCAAGCATTGGTGCAAGAACACGCAGACACATCTGCACTGTTTCAACTGCATCAAAAATGCTTTCCTTATCCTCCTGCATATCCTTGTTGTATGCAAGTGGGATACCTTTAAGTACTGTAAGAAGCGGCATAAGGTCACCGTAGTCCCTTCCGGTCTTTCCGCGGATAAGCTCTGCCATATCAGGGTTCTTCTTCTGCGGCATTATGGATGAACCGGTGGTATAAGCATCAGAAAGCTCAACGAACTTAAATTCCCAGCTTGCCCAGAGAATAATTTCCTCGCTCATGCGCGAAAGATGCATCATAAGAGTTGAAAGCGCTGCTGCAAGCTCTATGCAATAGTCACGGTCAGAAACGCCATCAAGGCTGTTGAGCATAATATCGTCAAAGGACAGCTCCCGTGCCTCAAGTCGTCTGTCAGTGTTATAAGTAGTTCCGGCAAGGGCGCAGCAACCGATGGGGGAGACGTTCATTCTCTTTCTGCAGTCGGAAAGACGGTCAATATCGCGCAGAAGCATCATGGCATACGCCATAAGATGATGCCCAAAGGTTATCGGCTGTGCGCGCTGAAGGTGAGTGTATCCCGGCATAATCGCGCTTTTGTATTTCTCAGCCTGAGAAACGAGTGCGGCGATAACTTCGCGGATAAGTCCGCTGATTTCATCAACCTCATCGCGGAGATACATGCGCAAATCAACTGCCACCTGGTCGTTGCGGCTTCTTGCTGTGTGGAGCTTTTTGCCCACATCTCCAAGACGCTCTGTAAGTACCTGCTCAACAAACATATGGATATCTTCGCAGGACATATCAAACTCGAGCGCACCGTCATCAAGGTCGCGGAGGATTCCCTCAAGCCCT
>JAZQSB010000157.1:0-2065 GCA_045629885.1 Eubacteriales bacterium
ACAAGGTCGCAGAATACAAGACGGCAGTAGATAAATTCCACCAAAACGGCGTATCTATACTCGGCACGTTTATGCTTGGCTTTGACGGTGACACAAAAGAAAGCATTATGAAAATGCCCGACTATATCGAGGAGATCGGTGTGGATATCCCTCGTTTTGCCATTTTGACACCTTATCCAAACACGCCTACATATCAAAGATTTGAGGCTGAAGGGCGAATCATTTCGAATAATTGGAATGATTATGACAGTATTCACGCTACATTTGCCCCCAAAAACTTCACAGCGAGAGAGCTTGAAGAAATGTTGGTGGCAATTTCAAACGAATGTTACACGC
This sequence comes from Eubacteriales bacterium, assembly GCA_045629885.1. Taxonomy (GTDB): domain Bacteria; phylum Bacillota; class Clostridia; order Oscillospirales; family JAAYXM01; genus SIG480. The sequence goes on from JAZQSB010000157.1 coordinate 337, forward strand.
TAAAGCGCATATGGAGAAGAGCCGTTAAGAATAAATACGGCGGACTTATTAAGCTTGGGGTAAACATTGGATTCAAAATCTACAACAAGAAAGTAGAAAAGACCTTAAAGAGAGAATGGAGGACAAAGGGATGAAAATAACCTTCATACTTCCCGCAATCGGTAAAAAATCGGGACAGAAATACCTACGCAGTTGGCTGATGGAGCCTTTAACCATCGCGGTTCTCAATTCTATGATACCCGATACATATGAGCGAGAGTTTTTCGACGATAGAATTGAAAACATCAATTACGAAACTGAAACGGATATTGTTTTCATCACGGTCGAAACCTATACCGCAAAACGTGCTTACTTTATCGCATCCGAGTTTCAGAAGCGTGGCAAGAAGGTCATTATGGGCGGCTATCACGTAACACTTTGTCCCGAAGAGGCAACTGAGCATGCAGACGCGATCATGGTCGGAAATGCAGACCGTATTATTTCCACCGTTCTTGCCGATCTTGAGGCCGGAGAACTGAAAAAGCGATACGATGGCGGCGCATGTATCATGTATAAAATGCCCGACAGAAGCATTTACGAGAATAAGATGAAAAAATATCTGCCCGTTTCCTTGGTTGAAACAGGCAGAGGCTGTTATCATAACTGTGAGTTCTGCTCGATCGCAGGATATTATCATCAGCGTTATCTTCACAGAGAGGTTGCGGATATTATCGCAGAGATCAAGGCGTGCAAGCACAAGATATTCTTCTTTGTAGACGATAGTATATTCTCGGATAAGGCTTTTGCAAAAGAGCTTTTCGAAGAACTGAAAAAGCTGAACATCATCTGGACAACGCAGATCACTCTTGATATCGCAAGAGATGAAGAAATGCTCCGCCTCATGAAGGAAAGCGGATGCGAGATGGTACTGATCGGATTTGAGTCTATTGAGAGTGATAATCTGAAGCAGATGAATAAAGGCTGGACGGAGCGTCTTGGTGAGCGAGATGCTTTGATTCAAAAGATTCACGATGTTGGTATCGGCATTTATGCCAGCTTTGTATTTGGATTTGATTCTGATAACGAGGATACTTTCAAAGCTACTCTTGCGTTCTGTGAGAAGCACCAGTTCTTTGTGGTCGCATTCAATCATCTTCTCATTTTCCCCAACACCAAAACATACGATGCTTTCAAGGCAGACAATCGTTTGATTTCGGAAAGCTGGTGGTTACAAAGTGGATACACGTTCGGTACGATCACTTTCACCCCTAAGCAGTTAACTCCCGAGTCACTTCGTACCTTCTGCAAGGAGTACAAGAGAAAATTCTTCCGCTTCGGTTCTATCTTTAAGCGAGGCAGAACCATGTTCAAACGCACACATCGATTTATGATCAATCTTGCGTATTGGTTTATCAATATTCTGTTCCACTTTGAAGTAGATCAGCGAGCCGGTATTCCCATTGGCGAAAACCTTGAGGAAAAGAAAAAATGAGCGAGTCAAAATATCAGGCAACTCCGGCTGACGGAAAAGAAATACTACGTATTCTTGAAAGCTCGGCAGCCAAGGGCAGTATTGAGCTCATCTACACACGGCGCCCCGATGCTTACGAGTCCTATATGAAGGATGCAAAAGATGCGCGTGTATTCATTTCGCGTGACGGTGACCGAGCAATCGGCACCTGTGCCGAGCTTGTGCGAGAGGTCTATATCGGCGGTGAGATGTGCCGCGCAGCATACGTATGCGGACTCA
>JAZQSB010000158.1:0-3304 GCA_045629885.1 Eubacteriales bacterium
TCCTTTCCGAGCAAAGCAATGTTTCCCCGATAAATCTGGTAATCACACTTGTTTTAATCTGCACTGGAATACTTCTTCTTAACTACAAAAAAGAAAAATAATTAATGAGCGCCTTCTCCTGACAGAGAAGGCGCTTACATACTTTAAAACCTAATCACCCACGATGCGATTTTGCGGAAAGCTCTGTACAGTGGGTTTTCAAGCTCACGTCCCGCATCCCGAAGCTTACCTCTTATATCAATATTCTGCGGACAATGCTGTTCGCACTTTCCACAGCCGATGCAGTTTGACGCGGCTGTGGAATTTTTTCGCATTGCAGTGCACATAAAATAGTCACGCATGCCTGCAAACTTGCTGTCGGAATACACCCTGTTGTACGCAGCAAATACCCCCGGTATGTCCACTCCCTTGGGACACGGCACGCAGTAACGGCAGCCCGTACACGGCACCTTCATACCGGAATTTATCGCACCCACAACGCGAGAAAGCATCTCCTCATCCGCATCTGTCATCTCACCAACACACGCCGAGCTTGCCACCCGGCAGTTTTCCTCAAGCATCTCCATTGAGTTCATTCCCGAAAGCACGGTTGTTACCTCCGGCTGATTCCACAACCAGCGGAAAGACCACTCCGCAGGGGTGTATTTCGGAATATGCTCCCTGAATATACGCATTGCCTCCTCCGGCAGACGATTTACAAGCTTTCCGCCGCGCAAAGGCTCCATAATCATAACCGGAAGTCCCTTTTTGTTTGCGTGCAAAAGCCCTTTGCGCCCCGCCTGGGTATGCTCATCCATATAGTTGTACTGAATCATACAGAAATCCCAGTCATACACATCGACAAGAGAGCAGAACATTTCGGAATTGCCGTGATATGAAAAACCTATCTGGCGGATTTTCCCGCTCTGCTTTTTCTCCGCAATCCACTCTTTTATGCCGAGTCCGCAAAGACGCTCCCATGTAGCTGTGTCAGTGAGCATATGCATAAGGTAATAATCTATATAATCCGTGCGAAGACGGGAAAGCTGCTCATTAAACAGACGGTCAAGGTCTTCGCGGGTTTTGATAAGATAATGCGGAAGCTTTGTTGCAATATTTATCTTTTCACGAAGATTGTTTTTTTCAAAAATTTCTCCGACTAAAACTTCGTTTCCCGGATAGATATACGCTGTATCAAAATAGTTCACGCCCAGTTTATATGCTGCCAGAATTTCGCGCTCTGCTTCAGCAAAATCAAACTTGCCCATTTTCTTTTTAAAGCGCATACAGCCAAAAGCCAGAGCGGATATATCATTTCCGTATTTATCTTTGCGATATTGCATTTTTTCTCCTCCTTGCCGACGAATCATGTAATTATTATAATTCAACGCTATGCGTTTTTCAATCTTTTTTCGGATATGTACGTGCTCAAATTTATTTGTATAAAAAATTTTGGGAAATTTGAAAAAAAGACTTGATTTTTTCATCAGGATGTGTTATGATAGTTAAGCTGTTTGGAAAGATATGCGCTGCTAGCTCAGCTGGATAGAGCGTCTGGCTACGGACCAGAAGGTCGGGGATTCGAATTCTCCGCAGCGCGCCACGGCATTTAAAGGGACTTGAGATTTTTCTCAAGTCCCTTTCCTTTTATCTTTTCTATCCAAGCATTCTGTCGATGCAAACTCTAGCACGCTTCATCACATCATCAGAGAGGATGATTTCCTCACCGCCCTCACCGCGCACACAATCGTATACATCAATAAGAGTGGTAAGGCGCATATCCTTGCACACGCAGTTTTTCGAGAGCGCGTAAAACTTCTTGTCCGGATGCTCAAACTGCAGATGCTGAACAATGGAATTGTCTGTGCCGATTATAAATTCACGCGCATCACTTTCCCCTGCAAACTTCATAATCCCCGTGGTACTTCCCGCATAATCCGAGCGCTCGGTAACCTCTTTTTTACATTCCGGATGTACAAGAAGAAGTGCCTCCGGATGCGCTTCTCTTGCTTTTTCCACATCATCAGGCGTAATCTGCATATGTACGGGACATCCGCCGTTTATAAATTTAAAATTCTTCTCGGGAAGCTGCTTTTCAAGCCACGAGCCGAGGTTGCAGTCCGGAATGAACAAAATGTCCTTCTGCGGCAAAGCTCTTACAACCTCAAGTGCCGAGGCGCTTGTGACGCACACATCACATTCGCATTTAAGCTCTGACGTTGTATTAATATACGCAACAACAGCACACTGCGGATTCTCTGCGCGAAGCGCTCTTAGCTCGTCTGCCGTAAGCTGCTCTGCCATCGGGCATCCGGCTTCCGCATGCGATAAAATAACCTTTTTCTGCGGTGACAGAATTTTCGCGGTCTCCGCCATAAAGCGCACTCCGCACATAAGAATTGTTTTCTGCTCCGCCCCTGTGGCAAGCTTGCTCAGTGCAAAAGAGTCCCCAACGAAATCTGCAACCTCAAGAACATCCTGGGTCTGATACGCATGGGCAAGGATGCACACATCCCTCTCCTTTTTAAGCCTTATTATTTCATTCTGAATATCTTTAGTTGTACGCAAAATAATCCCTCCAAGCCTATTTATTATAATCTGCTTTCGCCGCAATGTCAACAAAAGTTTACACAAAAGTTTACACATAGCTTCACTTCCCGGAGTTTTAAACATTCTGTAACAACATGCTTATCCCGCTTGAAAGCGGGAAATAATTGTAGTAAAATGTAATCACAACATATCCGGAGGATTATTCTTATGCGCGGTTTTTTCCAAAGATTCAACAACACTGTCCAGCGGTTTATGCAAGGACGCTATGGCGTTGACGAGTTTGGCTCGTTTTTGCTTGTAACCGGATTGGTGCTGGCTTTTCTTTCTTTGTTCCGGCTGTTTTTCTGGCTCAGCATTCCGGCACTTGCAATCCTTATCTGGTCATATGTGCGCATATTTTCAAAGAACTTTGCAAAGCGGCAGAGCGAGCTTGCAAAATACTGGAGAATCCGCTCGCGCATACGCGATAAATTAGCTTTCTGGAAAAGCAAAATGAAGGATAAAAACCACCGTTATTACCGTTGCAAGCTTTGTAGAACGGTTATGCGCGTACCTCGTGGCAAGGGCAAGATTGAAATAACCTGCCCCAAATGCAGAAGCAAAATAGTTAAAAAGACATAAAGATAACGGACGTGCCCGAATGTGTTTTTCACATTCCGCACGTCCTGTTTCTTACTTATTCTTCTGAAGCTGCTCTTTAATCATCATAACCTTGACCTTCATAAGCCGGGTGAGGTTTCCTCGCCCATTTTCGTCAAGCTTCATGGTTATCATA
>JAZQSB010000159.1:0-2349 GCA_045629885.1 Eubacteriales bacterium
ACCAAGTGTGCATTCGCCTTTGTCATTGTAGGCGCACGAATTAAATTTACATTTAACATCCATTTTTTTGATTTTTGGTTCAATCATAAAAATTCCCTCCAAAAAATAAAAAAGTGTGGCTCAGAAAGAGCCACACTTAAAAACGCAGTGACTCCTGTTTCTGAGTAAAGTTACCACACTTTTACTTCATACACATGAAATCTTTCATACGGGTATGCAGAAACCGGACAGGGCGTTGATGCCTTGTCCGGTGAAATTTTTACTTATAATACAATTTCTTGGTCTGGTGGCGCGGTTCGCAGGTGAGATTGATGCCAAGCTTGCGGTAAACATCGATGTCAACCTGGGAGAGAATGACCGTAGAGTGTGCCTCGCACCCTCGGAGTTTTTGAAGCTGGCTTGTTGCAAGGGCAGCTGTTTCTTCGGATGCGGCCGCAACGGTAAGCGCTATAAGAACCTCATCTGAGTGCAGACGCGGGTTGTGGTTACCGAGGATTTCTGTCTTAAGCTTCTGTATCGGCTCTATAACCTCAGGCGGAATGAGGTGGACGGAATCGTCAATACCGCCAAGAACCTTTACCGCGTTGAGAAGGGCTGAGGCCGAGGGACCAAGAAGCTTTGTGTTTCTGCCGGTTACAATTTTTCCGTCGGGGAGATTTATCGCTATTGCAGGCTCACCGCCGGATTCTTCTGACTTTGCAAGCGCGGCGCCGACAACAGCGCGATCCTCTGCAGAAACACCTGCCTGATTCATAAGAAGCTCAACCTTCGTTACTGCGGCATCCGTTCCTCTGCCAAGGCGTTTGTCGCACATAACGGAGAAATAGCGGCGGATAATCTCTTCTTTTGATGCGCGGCGGGTGGCTTCGTCGTCAATTATGCAATATCCTGCCATATTTACGCCCATATCGGTGGGAGATTTGTACGGGCTTGTCCCGAGGATTTTTTCAAACATAGCCCGAAGTACGGGGAAAACCTCCACATCGCGGTTATAGTTAACGGTTGTAACGCCGTAAGCTTCAAGGTGATACGGGTCAATCATATTAACATCGTCAAGGTCTGCCGTTGCTGCCTCATATGCGAGGTTGACCGGGTGCTTAAGAGGGATGTTCCATATCGGGAAGGTCTCAAACTTTGCATATCCTGCCGAGATTCCGCGCGTGTATTCGTGATACAGCTGGGAAAGGCAGGTTGCCATTTTTCCGCTGCCCGGTCCGGGTGCGGTTATAACGACGAGCGGGCGGGAGGTTTCAATATAATCATTCTTGCCAAATCCCTCATCGCTGACGATGTGGGAAACATTCATCGGATAGCCTTCGATATCATAGTGGAGATATACGCGCATACCGAGCTGCTCAAGCTTCTTTTTAAATGCAACTACGCTTGGTTGTTCGTTGAAGCGTGAAATCACAACGCTTCCTACATATAGATCTATTGCGCGAAATGCATCGATAAGGCGGAGAACGTCGCTGTCATACGTGATGCCGAGGTCCCCGCGCACTTTGTTTTTAACAATATCAGATGCGCTGATAACGATAACGACCTCTGCGTCTTCTCTAAGGTTTTTAAGCATCTGCACCTTGCTGTCCGGGCGAAATCCCGGAAGAACACGGGAGGCGTGATAATCGTCAAAGAGCTTGCCACCGAACTCGAGGTAGAGCTTGCCGCCGAATTTGCGGATGCGCTCTCGTATCTGCTCGGATTGTCTCTCGATATACGCATTATTATCAAAACCTACCTGCCACATTTGCCTTTAAACCTCCATCTAAAATACTGACCTTATAAGTGTATCACATTAAACGGAAGTTTTCAAGGACTTTTTATGTAGGGATATTCCCAAAATCGTCAGCAAATAATGCGAAAAACGTCAGGTGCTTCTTCTGCAAATAGCAAAAGCGAAACACCCGAGGCATACGCTTCCACGGAAAAGCGGCGAGGGTGCTCACCGAGATATGTAAATGCGCGTCCGGCAAGGGTGTGAACTTCCCTGCCGGTTACGGTTTCGGGAGAAATGCCGAATTTGCAAAGCTCGTCGCGCGTGAATGTTGCGGTAACGGTTGTCGGACTTATCCTGAATGCTTTCATAGTATATGTACCTCGTTTTTTAATAATCTGTAAATTTATTATACGCTCTTAACGGATAAAAAGAAATACAAAACTTTTACCAAAAGCGCCGCAAATCGACAGCTGGTTTCAACGGCATTTTTCGCCTAAAAGTGATAAGAATTACTGCATAATGTGTGTTTTGGCATTGTATTCACACAAAATGTGCTATATTTAATAATTTTTTGAAATAATACGTCGAACGAAAATTTCCATTTTTTTCCAATTTACTATTGCTTTGGCTGT
>JAZQSB010000160.1:0-1701 GCA_045629885.1 Eubacteriales bacterium
CAAAAGCTTTCTGTGTGAGGGCTTAAAGCCGTCAATTTCGGGAATAGCACGGGAAATGATAACCGACATGGCATACGGCATATAGTTTTTCTCAAGAGTTTCGGTTATCTGCTGTTCAACAACCTCCGCACTCAGACCAAAAACCTTGCGCTCTTTTTCTTCCGTTTTCTTTTTTCTTGCCATTCTCATTCCCCTCCTTTACGACACGTCTGCTTCATCAAGGTACTTCCAACCGTTTTCTGCAATAAACTGCTTACGGTCTGCAAGGTTGTCGCCTAAAAGCAGGTCAAACATCTCTGCAACCGCCGCTTCCGCCATATCCGGAACAACCTTTATAAGACGGCGCGACTCGGGATTCATTGTGGTCTCCCACATCATATCCGGCTCGTTTTCACCGAGCCCTTTGCTTCGTGCAATTGTGTATTTTTTATTCTCAAGCTTTGCTAAAATATCATTTTTCTCGCCGTCGGAATACGCAAAGTACGTATCGCTTCCGCAGTTGATTTCATAAAGCGGGGATTCGGCAATGTAAACGTACCCTGCATTTATAAGAGTCGGCATAAGGCGGTAAATCATAGTTAGTATAAGCGTGCGTATCTGGAAGCCGTCAACATCGGCATCAGTGCATATGATCACTCGCTTCCAGCGAAGCCCGCCAAGGTCAAAGCTTGATAGGTCCTTATTCTTCTTGCTCTGCACCTCAACCCCGCAGCCGAGGATTTTTATAAGGTCAACGATTATATCGCTGTTAAAAATCTTGCCAAGGTCAGCTTTTAAGCAGTTTAGTATCTTACCGCGCACCGGCATAATCGCCTGAAACTCTGCGCTTCTTCCCTGCTTACATGCACCCGCCGCAGAATCACCCTCAACGATGTAAAGCTCTCGGCGTTCACGGTCCTTTGTACGGCAATCAATAAATTTAGCAATTCTGTTGGTCATATCAAGGTTGCCCGTAAGCTTTTTCTTGATATTAAGGCGTTCCTTTTCCGCGCTCTCACGGCTTCGCTTGTTGATAAGAACCTGATCGCAGATGCGCATTGCCTCGTCTTTATTCTCGATAAAGTATATCTCAAGCTGTGCGCGCAAAAACTCCGTCATCGCATCCTGAATAAACTTATTCGTAACGGCTTTTTTCGTTTGATTTTCATACGAAGCAATTGTAGAGAAGTTGTTTGAAACAAGAAGCAAGCAGTCAAAAACATCAACAAAACCAATCTTGCTTTCATTCTTCTGATATTTGTTGTTCTGCTTTGCAAAATTATCTATTGCATATACAAACGCATTTCTTACCGCTTTGTCCGGCGCACCGCCGTATTCAAGCCACGAGGAGTTGTGATAATACTCCACCTTCGGCGCGGTATTCGTAAAGCAGAACGCCGCAGAAATCTTCACCTTATATTCCGGTCTGTCGTCACGGTCACGTCCCTTTCGCTCACACGTCCAGAAGCGCGGCTTTGTAAGCGGCGGGGTCTCCCCCGCAAGCTCTTCAACATAATCCACGATTCCGTTTTCATACTTAAACTCCGTCGTGCGGAAGCTTCCGCCGACCTGCTCACGGAACTTAAAAGTTATGCCCGCGTTTACAACCGCCTGACGCTTTAACGTATCAAGAAAAAACTCGGCAGGGATATTTACATCCGTAAAAACCTCAAGGTCCGGCTTCCAGCGGATGCACGAGCCTGTCTTTTTTCTGTCTGTCGG
>JAZQSB010000161.1:0-6058 GCA_045629885.1 Eubacteriales bacterium
TGGCTACGATCCGACTTGTGATTTAAAAATAGTTGAAGGGGAGGAACTTTTCGCTATAGAACCGAATCTGTCAAAAAATGTTGTGTGTGCGTTGTATGCACCGACAGGGGCAATTGTGTGCCCGTATGAGCTCAACATTGCGGCAGTGGGTAACGCTATGGATAACGGCACGGAATTAAAGCTTGATTTTGAGGTTGAAGGAATATCACAAATTCCGGATGGCTATGAAATATATTCGGAGAAGGAAACGGTAAAAAGCCGTTTTGTAATCAACGCGGCAGGGATATGTTCTGACAAGATAGCGCAGATGGTTGGTGATAATTCGTTTGACGTGCACCCACGACGCGGTGAGTACATACTTCTCGATAAAGAATGCGGAAACCTTGTAAAAACAACCGTTTTTCGCACGCCGTCCAAAATGGGCAAGGGTATTCTGGTAACCCCGACGGTTGACGGAAATCTCCTTCTGGGTCCCACTTCCGAGGATATAATGGATAAAGAGGATAAGGCAACATCTGAAGCCGGATTGTCTAAGGTGATGGAAGAAGCGGGAGAGAACATCACGGGAATACCGTTTGGCAAGGTAATAACTTCATTCTGCGGTCTTCGTGCAGTGGGAAGTACAGGTGATTTTATAATAAACACACCCGTTTCAGGATTTATAAATGTTGCGGGAATAGAATCTCCGGGGCTTACGGCATCTCCTGCGATTGCAGAGTATGTTGCAAAGCTTTTGGAGGAGATGGATGCTGACTTAAAACCACGCAAGGGTTACAACCCCTGCAGAACTCCGATGCACGCCTTCCGTGAAGCGGAAATTGATGAGAAGAACGAAATGATAAAACGGGATAGAAGCTATGGGCGTATAGTCTGTCGCTGTGAGGAAATAACCGAGGGGGAAATAATTGCCGCAATAAGAACTAATCCCGGTGCGCGTGACCTTGACGGAGTAAAGCGCAGAACCCGTGCGCAAATGGGGCGCTGCCAGGGGGGATTCTGTTCTCCGCATATTGTGGAGATTATCTCGCGTGAGCTGGGTATACCGTATGAAAGGGTGACTAAATCCGGTGGCAATTCACGCATAAACATTTCAAAGACAAAAGGCGGTGCGGATATATGACAGATCTGGTAATAATAGGCGGCGGACCCGCGGGAATGAGTGCCGCAGTCGCGGCGTATGAGAACGGAGTTCGGGATATTCTCATTATAGAACGTGACACCTCGCTTGGGGGGATTTTGAAGCAGTGTATACATAACGGCTTCGGACTTCATCGTTTCGGGGAAGAGCTTACGGGTCCTGAGTATGCGTGGAGATTCGAAACGCGTGTGCGCGAGCTTGGTATACTTGTAAAGCTCGGCACAACTGTTCTTGACATAACGCCCGATAAGGTGATAACTGCAACAAGTGCGGAGGATGGGATTTTTAAAATAAAAGCGCGCGCCGTTATTCTAGCAATGGGGTGCCGCGAACGTCCGCGCGGTGCGCTCAACATTGCAGGAAGCCGTCCGGTTGGAATTTATAGTGCCGGCACAGCGCAGAAATATGTCAATATAAAAGGTTATCTTCCGGGAAAGGAGATAGTTGTTCTCGGGTCTGGTGACATCGGTCTCATAATGGCGCGAAGGATGACTCTTGAGGGAGCAAAAGTAAAGATGGTGTGCGAACTTATGCCGTATTCGAGTGGGCTTGCAAGGAACATCCGGCAGTGCCTTGATGACTTTAATATTCCGCTTAGGCTATCGCACACCGTGGTTGAAATTCACGGCAGAGAACGCGTTGATGGTGTGACGGTCGCGCGTGTTGATGAAAACAAGCGGCCTATTCCGGGAACTTATGAATTTGTGCCGTGTGATACGCTGCTTTTGTCTGTAGGGCTGATTCCGGAAAACGAGCTTACGAAAAGGGCGGGAATAAAGCTTGACCCGGTTACAAACGGGGCCGTGGTGGATGAGAGTCGGGAAACGTCGGTATCTGGAATATTTGCTTGCGGAAACGTTCTTCATGTTCACGATCTTGTTGATTTTGTCTCGGAAGAGGCGGAAACGGCAGGAAAATCGGCGGCAGGATATGTTTTGGGGGAGAAAAAGAAAATGTCACTTATTGAAATTGAGACGGATGGAAAAATAAGATATACGGTGCCGCAGAGAATAACGCGCGGAGATGATGTGGATGTGTTTTTCAGAGTCGGAACGGCAGCAAGGAATGTTCGGATAAATGTATACAGCGGAGAAAAACTCATATTTTCGCATAAAAAGGCACGCGTTGCCCCGGGAGAGATGGAAAACATAACTCTTTCCGGAAATATTCTCGAAGATGTGAAAACGCTCAAATTCTGTTTGGAGGAATAAAAATGGAAAAAAAGCTTACTTGCATTGTGTGTCCTCTGGGGTGTGAGCTTTGTGTTGAGCTCGGGGACAAAACGGTCAAGGCTGTATCTGGAAACACCTGTCCGCGCGGGAAAAAGTATGCTGAGAGCGAAATTACAAACCCAATGCGCACAGTTACATCGACAGTAAGGTGTGCTGACGGAAGCATTCTTCCTGTAAAGACCGACCGGGAAATTCCTAAAGGAAAAATAACAGAGTGTATGGGGATAATAAATAATACTGTTGCAAGGTTGCCAATTTGCGTAGGGGATGTTATAATAAAAGACGTGTTCGGTGCAAATATAGTGGCGACCCAAAATAAATGAGTGCAAAACGCATATATATTTGTTCGGAACAGGAGTGAATGAAAATGGTGAGTATTATGGAGTGTATAGAGAAAAATAGTGTCATTGCTGCTGTCAGGAGTTATGAAGATTTAAAAAAGGCGGCAGCTTCCGGATGCAATGTGATTTTTGACCTTGCCCCGGACATTTCCGATGTTGCGGAAAAAGCAAGGCTTTCCCACAGCGCGGGCAAAAAAATATTTATACATCTTGACCTTGCGAGCGGGATAGGTAAGGACAAAAGTGGTGTTGTGTTTGTAAAAGAGGCGGGCATTGACGGTATTATCAGCACGCGGACTAATGTTATAAAAATTTCCCGCGATGCAGGACTTTTTACGGTACAACGCTTTTTCTCCGTGGATTCCCAGTCGGTGGATACAATGGTTGAGTCTCAGAAAACTTCTCATGCGGATATGATTGAGATAATGCCGGGAGTTGTCGGAAAAGTAATTGCTACTTTGAAAAGGTGCATAAGTGTGCCGGTTATTGCCGGTGGACTTATCGAGACGCGCGAAGAGATAGATGCTGCGCTTTTGGCAGGAGCTGCGGCCGTATCTACGGGAAAGGAGGAATTGTGGCGATGAATAAATTAAAGGAAAAGCGCTTGTTTCTTCTTGATATGGACGGAACGATTTATCTCGATAACGAGCTTTTTGACGGGACGGTTGATTTTTTATGTCACGTCAGAAAAATCGGCGGCAGATACATTTTCCTTACAAATAATTCATCCAAAAGTGTTGATAAGTATATAGAAAAGCTTGCGTCCCTTGGGATAGAAACTACGGCGCAGGATTTTCTTACCTCAACAAATGCAACCGTTATGTATCTGAAAAAGAGAAATTATAAGAAAATTTACGCCTTTGGAACGACATCATTCCGTGATCAGTTATCGGATGCAGGGCTTGCGGTTACTGATGAGTTGTCCGATGATATAGACTGCCTTTGTGCAGGCTTTGATACGGAGCTTACGTTCCAAAAGCTTGAGGATGCGTGCATACTGCTTGGACGTAATGTGGATTTTGTCGCGACAAATCCGGATTGGGTGTGCCCGACGTGGTACGGATACGTTCCGGATTGCGGCTCTGTGTGTGAAATGCTTTACCGTGCGACCGGCAAAAGACCGTATTTTATCGGAAAGCCGCGTCCAGATATGGCGCTTATGGCAATGGAAAAGACAGGATTTAAGAAAGAGGAAACTGTGATTTTCGGTGACAGACTGTATACCGATATCGCCTGCGGAGTAAATGCCGGTATCAGCACTGTGTTTCTGCTCAGTGGTGAAGGAACCCTTGATGATTTAAAAACAAGCGATGCAAAACCTGAATTTATTTACAGCAATATAAGAGAAATATACGAAGATATAAAGTAAAAAAACACCGCGGGGATTAACTCTCTGCGGTGTTTTTGTAAAATACAAGAATTTACGACGGTAAGTTGCCGTCGGGGAGGCGGAATGTTTCCATATCCTGAGATGAGATATCCGTTTGTGTTGAGGTTACGGAATAAACCACTTTCCCCTTGCTGTTTAAGCTTTGTCCAAAGACAAGAAGTCCGGTTGAGTATGAAATCCAGTATCTGTTTGTGTAGCTGCTTGCCGGGTTTCTGACCTCGGCATATACACAGGATGTGCCGTCATATACAGTAAGCTGTGCGGTAATTATATCTTCGTCTTTTGCAGAGGTGATATCCTCGTAAGTCATCATCATCTGTTCATCGTCGGGTTCAAAGCTTCCGCGTGAGGTTTTATGCGCGGTGCGTTCTCCCGGTCTCCACGCATAAACAGAGTCAGCTGTGTATATATAGTGTGCAGAGGGAGCTTGCGATGAAACAGATGAAAAGGTGTCAACGCGGGAAAGGCTTCCCTTAACCCATTTCTGCCGCGCAAAAGAAGCACTTCCGGAATCGTGGGATATGGTGCTCTGAGTTTTGGAAAAGTATTCTTCCGGACGTTTTATTGCACTGACAATGGCTTTAACGTTTGTCTTGTCGACTGTAACAGCCTCTGTTACGATGGTCTGCACGGGGTTGAAAGAATGAAACTCGGGCGGGTGTTCGGGAACGGTATTTATAAGCGTTGCTGACATATTCGGAAGAAAAAGTATTGCAACAACAGAAACGAGAAGGATAAAGAGCGCGATGAAAACGAAGAACATTGTACGGTGCTTCATACCGGAACGCTCCTTTTTGTTCATCGGAAATCAGCAGGTTTATCGCCGATTCCGGCAAGCTTCCAGAGTATCGCGTCTGCAATTCTTATTGATGCGTTACCGTCACCATAGGGGTTAACGGAGTGTGCCATTTTTTTGTATGCATCTTCGTTGTCGAGCAGCTCATATGCCATATCGCGGATAACCTCGCGCTTTACTCCTGCAATTTTTACCGTTCCTGCGGCAACGGCCTCCGGACGTTCGGTTTCACAGCGCATAACAAGAACTGGTTTTCCGAGAGAAGGCGCTTCCTCCTGAAGTCCGCCGGAATCCGTGAGGATAAAGTGAGCGCGTGCCATGAGGTTGTGCATATCGTCTACGTCAATCGGATCGAGAAGATGTACGCGCGGTACATCACCGAGAATTTCGTATACAGTCTCACGGACAACAGGACTCATGTGAACAGGGTAAATCACCTGCACATCCGGATGGGACTCAACGATATCGCGCACAGCGTGCATGATATTGCGCATCGGCTCACCGTAGTTTTCGCGGCGGTGTGCCGTCATAAGAATTGTGCGGTAAGACTCAAAATCAATCTTTGTTATATCTTCGTTGTGGAATTTATAGTTATCGGAAACGGTGTATTTGAGTGCGTCGATAACGGTGTTGCCGGTGACAAAGATGCCGTCGTTCAAGTTTTCTCGGCGAAGGTTTTCGGCGTTGTTATCAGTGGGACAGAAGTTGAGCTCTGCAATGCTTCCGATAAGCTTTCTGTTCATTTCCTCGGGGAATGGAGAATACTTATCAAAGGAGCGGAGCCCTGCCTCTACATGACCAACGGGGATTCTGTGGTAAAATGCCGCCAGCGCGCTTACAAATGCCGTTGATGTATCTCCGTGAACAAGAACGATGTCGGGCTTGGCTTCCGACAGAACGCCGTCAAGACCTGTGAGAGCCTTGGTGGTTATCGTTGCGAGTGTCTGGTTTGGTGTCATGATGTTCAGGTCATAATCCGGCTTGACTTTGAATATATCAAGGACGGAATCAAGCATTTCTCGGTGCTGTGCCGTAACACAGCAAATGGAATTTATCTCGGGTCGCTTTGAAAGCTCAATAACGAGTGGAGCCATTTTTACGGCCTCGGGACGAGTGCCAAAAACGGAAAGTCGGAGGCCAAGCGGTCTTAGGAAGACAACA
>JAZQSB010000162.1:0-1588 GCA_045629885.1 Eubacteriales bacterium
AATCCCGCGCACTGCTCAAAAGCTTTTGCACCCAGCTTCGGCACTTTCTTCAGTTCTGCGCGTGAGGTAAAGCTTCCGTTCTCTTCACGGTAAGCCACTATATTTTTGCATACAGCCGAGGTAAGACCGGAAATATGCCCCAAAAGGGCGGCTGATGCCGTGTTTAGGTCAGCGCCGACACTGTTTACGCAATCCTCAACAACGCCGTCAAGCGCGCCCTCAAGACGCTTTTGCGGCATATCGTGCTGATACTGACCGACTCCTATTGCCTTCGGTTCAATTTTCACAAGCTCGGCCAAAGGATCCTGCAATCTTCTTGCAATGGATACCGCGGAGCGGAGAGTTAAATCAAATTCCGGCATTTCCTCTGCGGCAAGCTTTGATGCGGAATACACTGATGCACCAGCTTCGGATACAACCATATACGAAACCTTTTCCGGAATTGATTTTAATACCTTTGAGCAGAACATCTCTGTTTCCTTTGATGCTGTTCCGTTTCCTATTGCGACAATCTCAACGCCCCAACGCGAGATTTTTTCTTTGAGAATCTCAGCAGAGCGAGCTTCCTGACCTGCGCCGTGCGTGGGATAGATAACCGCAGTGTCAAGCACCTTGCCGGTCTTATCAACAACGGCAAGCTTGCATCCGGTACGATATCCGGGGTCAAGACCGATAGCCGTTTTTCCTTTAACCGGCGGTGCAAGAAGAAGCTGGCGCAGATTCATACCGAAGAGCTTTATCGCGTCTTCTGCAGCAGCGTCTGTAAGCTCTGAGCGTATTTCACGCTCAATTGACGGATAGATAAGGCGCGAATATGCATCCTCGCATGCGTTGCGTACAATCGTTGCACACGCGCTTGTTCCCTGAACATAAAGAGAACAGATGCTGTTTAATGGTCTCTGTGGGTCGGTCTCCACCGACACTTTCAGAAATCCTTCCTTTTCGCCGCGGTTAAGCGCAAGAACCCGATGTCCCGCAAGCTTTTCCACCGGCTGACGGAATTCATAATACGTGGCGTATACGCTGTCCTCTCCCTCTTTTGCTGCGTTGGCAATAACGATGCCGTGGAAACGGACCAGATTTCTTACGCGTTTGCGTACCTCTGCATCGTCCGATACATTTTCCGCGATGATATCAGACGCGCCGGCAAGAGCCGCCTCCTCATCCTCAACGCCCTTTTCGGCATCTATATACTGTTTTGCTATCTCAAACGGGTCGGCGGATGTATTCTGCGATGCCATAATTTCCTCTGCAAGTGGCTCAAGTCCCCTTTCACGGGCAACGGAAGCGCGCGTTTTTCTCTTCGGGCGGAACGGGCGGTAGATATCATCAATTTCCGAGAGCGTTTCTGCCTTGTCAAGTGCCTCAGATATCTCTTCGGTAAGATTTCCCTGTGCTTCAATAAGACCTCTTACCTCTTCACGGCGGGCATCAAGGTTGCGGAGATACTCAAGCCTGTCCGCAATCTGGCGTATAGTCTGGTCATCCATCGTGCCGTGCATTTCTTTTCGGTACCGTGCGATAAAGGGGATGGTATTTCCCTCGTCAAGTAGTTCTATAATATTTTTTACATACAGTTCCTTTGTGC
>JAZQSB010000163.1:0-10077 GCA_045629885.1 Eubacteriales bacterium
CACCCACCTGAACCTTGAGCGACCCGCTTATAACAAGGTCAAACTCCTGTCCGCTGTGCTTTGTAAGATGAATTGGCTTGTTCTGAAGTTCCTCGCTGTATTCATATTTAACCCAGTGCGGTTCAGCAATTTTATTCTTGAACTTGGGCGCAAGGTTCTGAATGGTTATTCCGTCCTCACGTGCCGTTTCCTGCCCCTTTCCTTTGCGCGTTACGGTGTAGGATGAAAGATGTGCGTTCTTTCCCTCAAGAAGCTCTGTAAGCTCCATGCCGAACGCGAGCGCACATTTGTGAACAAATGCAAAAGGCATATCTGCCGCGCCGTTTTCGTATTTTTCATATTCTTCCTGTGTTACCTCGGTTTTTTTTGCCATTTCTGCGGCACTCATTCCCATAACATCGCGCATTTCGCGAATACGGGATGCCACCTCATTAAGCTGTGTCATAGTTTTTTCAGTGCTCATTGGAAATTTCTCCTTTCAAATTAAAAATATAAAATTCTTAATTGAATAACAAAGACTCGTCTCAAAGCTTTTAACTTCTTTGAGACGAGCCGAATAAACTATATCCGATACCCGCGGTACCACTCAAATTGCACACAAGGTGCCACTCAGGCTCTATCAAGCCTTATGCATTAACGCAGCAATCACGGAAAGCGTCTACTTATTCATCATTTGAATTTTCGGGCTTCCAGCTCAGAAGTGATAGGTTAAAAGCATCTCGCTGTCGGGATTCCAGCCTCCCCGACTCTCTGAAAGCTACATTGCTTTTCCGTCTTCGTCATAGCCTTTGCTATTCAATTTTCTGTATTATACACCCGCTGTTTTTATTTGTCAATAGTTTTTTGAAAAATTTGTAATTACGTGCTTGAATCCTACAAATACTAAATTCATTTGTGAATCTGCCTACTTAAGTGATTTTATTATTTCACTTGAGCCGGCAATGAGATGCTCAGCAGTTCCCTCAACATAGCGTGAGGTAAGAACCTCATAGCCGCCCTCAGAAAATGCAGCCTGCGTTGGGTAATATCCCTCATAGCCGTTTGCACAGCAGACAGGAATAGTAAGTGCAAACGGAGAGTTTGCCTTGATTTGACGTCCAATTTCCGTAAACGGCTCACCCGGAAGAGATGCAAATACCATATCTCCGATAGCTATTGCACAGACGATAAGCTCCTTATTATCAGGCATTGACTGCATTCTTGCAATTCTTGTTGCCTTTGCAATCATCTCTGTGCGGAGCATCCCGTGAACATCCGGAAGCGCACCTTCACTTCCAAGCTCACGATAACGCTTTGCAAGCTCAAGCGCCTCAGGAATTTCCTCAGGCGTTCCTTTGTTAAATTTTGTGGTTATTATCTTGTGTGTATAAGAAATTTTTTCACCGTCAATTTCTTTTGCAAGCTCATAGTTTGAGATAACGCTCATAGCGATCTTCTTACCCATATAACGCGCGCGGGCATAACCATCGGCACACTCTTTTTCAGGATCAAGCCTGATGTCAATGTGGTTTGAGTCACCCTGTGTACCGTTCAGATACATACAAAGAGAGTTCGGAACATTAAGCTCATATGTATCGCGGACAAACTTCGGATAGTCCGCAGAAAGAAACTCGCCGCCGATTACATCAGGATGAACCTGAAAGTTTACAATTCCGATTTCCGGCTTGCCATCACGCTTTATGATAAGGAGCTGTGACTGTTCGTCCGGTGTGCCAAGCGCGTGGTCAACATCCGGATTCTGCCATCCGGGATTTGTGCGCACCGAGCCGTCCTTCATACGATAACGACGAATAAAGGATACATCCTTAACCTCGCCACGCGTAGCAAGGCGCTTTGTGACCGGCGCAAGGTCGTTTATCGCAAGAAATGCAATATCGGCAAGACGCGTGATGAGCCACTCGGCGTATTCTGGATTCTGAAAATTTCCTATAGTAGATCCTGTAGCTGCAACGCCCGGACCAAGGTGGGTATGCGTGCTTGCAATGAACACGCCGTCAAGCTCTGCATCAATCGCCTTTGCAACTGCCGGACGAAGCAGAGACATAAACTCCATATTCATGCCAATAACATCGACGCTCATAATAACGGCTCTTTTTTTACCGTCATCGAATGCAACGGCTGTTGCAAAAAGGGGGTCGAGAATACCTTTTGCTTTTCTTGGCTCGTAATACCCCTGAACAGAAACACCCATAGGGGGAGTAATTTCTCCGCGTGCAAATCCCGCTTTTAACATAACAATCACCTTTTCCTTTATTCTAAAAAGTTGTTCTTTTAATTATACAATGTTAAAACATTTTTTTCAATACATAATCAGGTATTTTCGGGAAATTTTCACACTCTCATTGCCTCCTCCATGTTGGAATCCCCTGTCATGAAAAAATAAAAGACCTTAACCTTACGGTCAAAGTCTTTTATTGGTCGAGATGACAGGATTCGAACCTGCGGCCTCTGCGTCCCGAACGCAGCGCTCTACCAAGCTGAGCCACATCTCGAAGCGAACTATTTAATTATACGGAAAAAAGTAGAATTTGTCAAGTCTTTTTTCTGAAAAACAAATTTTTTCTTTCATTTCTTCTCAGAGCGGTATGCCGGACGATATTTTCTATCTCACACTGAGCGATCCTACCCGGCACTTGCCGATTTTCTTATAGCTCGAACGGCTTATTGCGTGGCGGGTTGATGCCTCGCTGAAAACATACATGGGAAGCCCCTCGTATTCTGCGCCGTTTTCACAAATAACGCGCTGTGCAACGCCGACCATTTCAAGCTCTGTAACACCGGGCTTGAGAGCACGGATAACCTCGTCGGTTGCAAGCTCGATAATGCGGAAGCCTTCTTTGATGCAGGCAAGCTCATTTTTGCTCTTTATCTTGCGCAGATCTACCATAATTTCGTTGCATTTTACAATTTCAGCCTTCGGGAAGCTGTCACGCAAACCTTCAAAAATCGGCAGAGTTCACTCAATATAGCTGCCAAGACCGATTTTGATATTCTCACCCGTAACGCCGATTGCCTTGAAAACATCGCGGAATGTGCTCGGCGTAAGTTCCGGATAAGACGGGTCTGCAGACTCGCGGAACTCCTTAAGGCAGAAAATTTTGTCCATTTTTGCAACGTCCTGAGCGAAGATAATGCACTCCGGTCCTACGAGCAGAGCAGCATCTCCGTTTGCGGCGATTGCAACTCGAGCGCGCTCAAAGAGCGGCCAGAAGCCGCTGAAATAACGTGCGTTGGCATAGTCCGACTCTGTACTGGACACAACCATAACGTCAAGTCCGCGGTCGGCAACCATCTTTGCGGCACGCTTTATTCTGTCCTGATATTCCCAATCGGGAATGCAAATTCTGTTTGCCATATTTAACTCCTCCAATACATAAGATTATATATTGAATTATACCGCAAAAAAAGAAAATTGTATTTGCAGAATTGTCACAAAAAAGCAAATAAATTTTGTTACGATTGTGCAAATAGAAAGAACCCATCAAACAGATGGATTCTTAACCTTGATTTCTCAATTCTGCCGGAGAATGTCACTTTCTGTGAGCATAGGATAAGCTACAATCTTATGACTGCTTAAATTTTCCTTGTGCATATCCACGGCAGTTGCGCGACAGTTTCCGTGAGTTGTGTAATAATATATCCCACGCGATGCATTGCAACAGTCCGAGTACAGCGTGTATTCGGGCTCATTTTTGTCTGTATACGTCACGCCGAGCGGTTGAGCAGTGTTTTGCAGGATGTGAAAAAATCGACCTACGTTTTCTTCATCGTTCCCATAAACGGTGTTGAATTTTACAAATGCCGCCCTTACAAATCTTGACGCGGACGACATATCCCCCGGAAGTCCTATTGCACCCATACCAAGACTGTACGGCGAAAGACCAAGCGCATCACAGAACCTGTTTTCCGGAATTTTGGTCGTGAGATTCATGTAATTCACAAGATTGTGCATATGGAATTCAAACGGCGGGTTATTAGTCAGCACTCCCACCGGATTTTCATATATTTTAAGTCCTTTGGTTGTCGGCTCAAGCGTAACAGCGCAGTTCTTATCTGCAAGAATCCAGTGCAGTGGTGTCGGCGTAAGAACCTCATCAAAAGCCTCATTCCATATGTTGATATTACGAAGCGCATACACCGCCTCATCAACAGTTGCAAACTCTGCCAGCACCCACGGGATAAGCTCAAAGGACGCTATATTCTTCCTTTCAGTGCAAAACTGCCCGTAAAATGCATTGTCCGGAAAATTAAGTCCCGCGACACACAGCCCCTTTTCATTTACGGCATCATAATATAGCGGATATCCATTCGACATGGTGGCAACTCCGATTATTGCGTAATGCTGTGGAATTTTCTCTCCGTTTCTCAAGGCAAAAGTGTAGTTTCTTGGAGTTATTGCAATGCACTCACCAAATCCATGCACGACATCGAGGTTGCGCCCAAAATAAAAATCATCCGCGTTATACGTTATTGCTGTACACATAAATTCCATCTCGTTTCTTTTCTTCTTATTATGCCGATTTTCGGACGCTAATATCCGCAAAGTATGTTACAGCCGGATTGCCGTATATCCCATTTTGCGAAGCTCATCTATACTTATTACATGTCCGCTCAACTCATTATCTGTTTTTTTCTCCGTGCACATCTGTACAAAAGCTTCCCAATCATCTCCGCGAAGTGATGCGGGACAATCCTTTCCAGTCCAGTCACGGTGAGCACGGATATTCCCCTTCTCAATACCGTGTTTTTCCATAAGCATATTCACAAGCTCTGCGGCGTTTTGCTTCGTTTTTTCAAAATTACCATCTGTATTTACGCAAAGCTCAACCGCGATTGAGCTTTCGTTGGCTATAAGGTCTGAAGTATGATAGCTTTTTTCGTTATCGGGCAAATGCTGATAAATCCCGCTGTCATCCACGGTGTAATGCCAGCTTGTTTTTTCTTTTAAGCTTTTTATGTATTTTGCATGTGCAGCTGCATCCGCGCCGTGGCTTTTGTTTGCCGTATCGTGAACCGTTATGTATTGGCATGAATTTTTTGTTTGTGGACGGTTTGTGCTCCCCTGCTTTATAATGTCCTTTCTGATTTCCATATGTATGCCACCTCCTTTCACTGATTCTGTATCAAATAGAGTATACCACACAATTTATTTTTCAGGTTGCCAAGTTTTTGCCATTTTTCTGCCATTTTTCTGCCAAAATTTTGCCAAAATGTCCACTTGCGTTTTTTGTCGTTTTCTGTTACAATATATCGGTATATTCATAAGAAAGGGTTTATGAAATGAAAAAAATCTCTGTTTTCCTGCTTGTGTTCTCTCTGCTATTCTCTGCCTGCGGCAACGCGGTGTCCCGCGAAGAAGCAACGCTCATCTCCTTCACCTCGCAAAACGGTTATAAAATAACTTATCCCCACGCACTTTCCCCGGTTTCGCTCTCTGCCGATATCGACTTCGTGATTATGGACGACAACACCGGAAGCAGTGTTGCGGTTATGACCGAAACACCGGAAAACACAGACGATATAACAGAAAAGAGTTTCCGTGAAGACAAACTTGCCGATGGTATGGATATCAGAATCGACTCATTTGAAGAAAAAGAGATTAACGGCCTGCCGGCATATGAAGTTACATATAAATATAATGAAAACACCGTAACGGAAATCGTCTATATATCAAAAAGACACATATACCGTGCAACTTATACTGAGCTTCCCGGAACACCGGACAAGCTCCGCGAACAAATGACCGCAATCATTGCTTCTCTTTGTGTGTAAAACGAATTGAGTGCCGAAAAGCTTTTACTTTTCGGCACTCTTCTTTTTCTACGCAGGTAATTTTACATCATCATAAAATGCGGCGACAACGCTCACCATATCGTTTTCCGGTTCTATCGTACATATATAATGTGAATATTCCTTGCCCGGGACGTAGCGAACAGGTGTTGTCTGCACAAACTCTCGCAGTTCTGCTTTCTTTCCCGCATCCGAAATTCTTACGGCACCGGGAATTTCGTTGAATGTGCGCTCTTTTACGCTTTCAACCGTCACGCCTGCCGCTTCATAAAGGCTCATATCCGCGCTGTGCGGATTTAAATTGACATATCCGTTCTCAGTCTCGAAAGTTGACCACTGCTCTGCAGTGAGTACTGTAAGGTCGTAATTTGAAACATTGAATGTTTTCGTCAGAAGTCCCGCATTGCGCAAATACGCAATCGTTCTCTTGTAGTTCGCATTTACCAGAACCGGAATCTGGTTCATTCCGCGTTCCAAGGAAAGCTCTTCTCCATGCTGCAGATAGTTCAACCACACGTGATAATCCCATGCATTGTGTCCTCTCATCTCGGTATAAGAGAGTTCGAGTGTGTCAGCTTTGATGCACTCAAAAAGTTCCTTGGCCTCATCGCCGGTAAGTTCACGTGAACCATGAACAACCGTCGCTTCAACAATGCGATCTATCTCCTCTGAGAAAATTTCAAGTGTTGCTTCTTTATATCCATCCATGGCATAAAGATCATCAAGTGTTTCACAGAAGTACGCCTCCGTCACCGGATAACAACGGAATACCGTTCTTCCGTTTTTCAGCTTATATGCAATATAGATAAGCTCTGTCCTATCGGTTGGGTGTGTATGTATGGTATAGATGTTTTTCTTTTCCACAAGCTTTTCATGGACATCAAGTGTGTAATCGATAACCTCGGATGAATCCATAAACAGTTCGTTCTGATATGCGCGCGAAGTGTAAATCGCCGCGCCTTTTACATCATCTGCCTGCGGCACATGCGTCTCAAACCCGAAAAAGCTTGTGAATGCGAAGGTTGAAACAACAACCGCAAAAAGAGCAAGAAATACAAGATACCCCTTATACGATTTCCATATGCGCAAGCTCTTTTTCAGTATCATCTCCACAGCAAAGTACACAAGCGCACTGACTATCACCGGGTATACAAGAGCAATTACCGCACCGTCCTCAAGTGTATAGCTGAATATCCCGAAAACTCCGAGCGCCGATACAAATGTGAGCATATATTTGAAAATGGGGTTTAAAACCTTGTATGCCGCGACGTCCTCTGCCGTTTCCATCCTGCGCTTTCTGTAAAGAAAATATGCTGCAATATACAAAGCAAACGCAAACACAATCATCACTATCAGTCTTGTGAAATCAAATGATGCCGCTTTATCAGCATGATACGCAAGCCGGTTTGCAATACCGATCATATAGCCGATAAAATTCCACTCGGTTGTCACGTTTATAATGGCATTTGTCTCATAATATCCATAGAGAAACACGCTCGAAAGTGTAGTAAAGCTTCCGGCAATTATTATAGCTATGCAATGCATAAGCCCGTTTAACGCAACAAGCGCAAAGCTATTTCCCGTGAGAAATGCCGCAACGCTCGATACCGAAAACATAAGAAATACGCAAAGCACATTTATTCCCGTCCAGATAAGGCACGAGGCAATATCAAAATACGCACCGTAAGCCGTGAGCGACATAACGCATAAAATTGCACCGTTGAGTATTATAGGAGCTGTCATAAGCGTAAGGGATGCAAGCACGGTGGATATGTAGTTTGCACGACGTGTTACCGGCAAGCTGTGGACAAAAACGGAGTTTTTCTTCGCATGAACATAACGATACACAAGCAAAGCAACAACCGTTGGCACAAAAAATCCGATAACAAGCGGTGCGTAAAGATAACTCTCACTAAGAATAAGAGAACCGTGATCAGTCATTGTACGATAATACCTTTCGGGGTCAACATCAAAGAAGATAACCAACGAGGTAATCATAAAAAGCACTATCGCATAGAACACCGAACCCCACGCATAACGGCGCACGGTTGATTTATAAATACCTTTGTTAAACAAGGATGTTCGTGAAGTCATAGCCCAAACCTCCCAACTCATAAATAAATACCTCCTCAAGCGTAAGGCTTATTCTCTCGCAAAGTGACGGTGAAAGCCCCCGCATCCTTTCATCGCATTCATCCGAATCTCCGCGTACAATAACACTTCTGACCGAACCAGTGCGCGAAATATGAAGAACATTCTCCATCTTTTCAAGCGTATCTCCACACTCCTCCGGAATAACAAGCTGATACTTATGTACACTTCCCTTAAGGTCATCCAGCGGCTTTTCCAGAATCATTCGTCCCTGATGGATAATGCCAACCCAGTCACAGATATCCTCAAGCTCACGCAAATTGTGCGATGAAACAAGAACCGTCATTTCTCTGTCTGCAACATCGGCAATAACAAGGTTCAACACCTGCTTTCTCATAACGGGGTCAAGCCCGTCAAGCGGCTCATCAAGGATGAGCACATCCGGCATAGCGGAAAGTGAAAGCCAGAATGCAACCTGCTTTTTCATCCCTTTTGACAGCTTGCGTATCTGCCGCTTTTCATCAAGCTTGAAAATACCTTTTATCGTCTCATAACGTTCAGTCGAAAACGCAGGATATATATCACGATAAAAACGCGCCATTTCCTTTATCGTGAACGTGCTGTAATAAAACCAGTCATCGGATATGTTCAGCACCGCTTGCTTTACCTTTTCGTTCTCAAACACCGGCTCACCCTTCACCGTGATTTCGCCTGATTTCGGAGTGAGCACTCCGTTTATATGATTAATTATCGTAGTTTTACCCGCACCGTTAGGTCCAATAAGTCCGTAAATCGTGCCGCGTCGGACGTGCATTGATATATTGTCAAGAACTTTAAAATCATCAAAATATTTGGTGACTTCCATTACCTTAATCATCTGGCTTCCTCCTTATATACACTTTCAATTGCGTCAATAAGCTCTTCCTTCTGTGCTCCTAAAAACGCAAGTTCTCGCGCAGCCTTACAAAGTTTTTCCATAATTTCTCCGCGCCGATATGCGCTTTCATCCCGTGAGACGGAAGCAACAAAGCTTCCTTTGCCCTTAATACTGTAAATAAATCCGTCCTGCTCAAGCTGCTTGTATGCCCTCTGCACGGTGTTAGGATTCACCGTAAGCGAAACTGAGAGCTCTCTGACTGACGGCAGCTGTTCATCTGTTTCCAACACTCTGCCTACAATAAGAGACTTTATCTCCGCTTCAATCTGCTCATGCAGGCTTGCGCCACTTTTATAGTCAAGGTTTATCATTCCACCACCCCCATCTGTATCAACTGTGCTAACACAGCTAATATAGCATATATTTTCTTTATTGTCAATATGTATACAAGGCTTTTGGGGAAATTTATATAAAATATTCCCGTGCGGAATTTCCGTACGGGAATATTAAAAGATATGTTGTGGTTATGTTATAATGCCGTGTTTTGCGCTACTGCTGAATTACTCTCAACAATGCTTCGTCAACCTGCGCCAAACGCTCTTCGCGTTCCCAATCCGATATTGCTCCGTCCACCTCGTAAAAACCTTCGAGAAACAAGCGCTCTTCCGAATTGTCGTATTTCTGAAGCTTTTCATACACACCGGGCATCTGAAGTGAGCGTCTGTTTCTGCCAAGAAAGTCGGCAGGCTTCGGTTCTTCGGTATTGTATACAGAGTTCCACCCCTCCCGAAAATCCTCATCGGACCAAACAAATTCTTCGTTTTTCGGCATCTTATTTTCTTTTGCTGTAATTTCTCTGTTCATCCTCATATCACCTCCTTCCAAGGAACACACTCTTTCCCATAATCTTTTATGTAAAGGATAATCTATTGCCTCTTACCTCTTTTAATGCGGCATCAGCAACATCATCAGCTTTATCGGCTACCTTTATCCCTGCGCGTGCAAGCTTTTGCATTATCACTTATATACTGTGATGCATATCTTGTTGCGCTTATCGGTACTGCATCCTTTGAAAGCAACTGCTCAACTCCGCCGGTAAACTGTTCAAGCCCTGCGTATGCCGCATACGGAAGATACATAAGTGCTCCGCCTTCTAATACTGCTTGCCCTGTTTCTGTGCCTTTCCGCGCGGTTAGTTTGGGGGCAAGCTGTTTTAAATACCTATTGGCGCTCTCTACTCCTTCTTTGTTTTTGAGGTATGTATATACCCTCTTTTCATCGTCTGTTGCATAGTTGAGATATTCGGGGTGTTCAAGTCC
>JAZQSB010000164.1:0-1946 GCA_045629885.1 Eubacteriales bacterium
TGTTTATATTATGAAAAACAAATCTAGTCAAATTATTTACATCGGCAAAGCAAAAAAACTAAAAAATAGGGTTAGTTCTTATTTTGGAAGCGACAAACAGCACACCCTTAAGGTTAAAAAAATGGTGGATCAGGTGAATGATTTTGATTATATCATCTGCGATACCGAGCTTGAAGCTCTGCTTTTAGAATGTTCTCTCATAAAGCAACATAGCCCAAAATATAATATCCTTTTAAAGGATGATAAAGGATATCCATTCATTAGATTGTCAAAAAAAGAGGAGTTTCCTCGTTTTTCAATAGTATCAAAGCCTGCGGATGACGATGCTGAATATTTTGGCCC
Organism: Eubacteriales bacterium; assembly: GCA_045629885.1. Taxonomy (GTDB): domain Bacteria; phylum Bacillota; class Clostridia; order Oscillospirales; family JAAYXM01; genus SIG480. The sequence continues at coordinate 343 of JAZQSB010000164.1, forward strand.
ATACGGTGGCAGAAATGAATCCCGCCGTGCGATAGAAACGGTCAGTGCTCTTTTGCGCTTGCCAACGTGTAACAGGCGTTTCCCTGCCGATATCGGAAAGGGGAGACCGTGTCTTAACAGCCATATTGGAAGATGCGATGCCCCGTGCGTAGGAAACCTCTCGGGTGAGGAGTATAGAGAACGTATCGAGCGGGCGTGTATGATTCTATCGGGAAAAACAGAGGAGGTTATAAAACTTCTTGAAGAAAAAATGCTTAATCACGCAGAAAAGCTAGAGTTTGAACTTGCGGGAAAGCTTCGTGATGAAATACGCGCAATTTCTGCGCTCGGAACAAAACAGAAAATAATTTCGAGCATGATGTCCGATACCGATGTGTTTGCTCTTTACGCAGGTGAGAGCAAAACCGTGTTTTCTATTCTTCACTATATTGACGGCTCTCTCCTTGAAAGTGAAACCAGAATGACGGAAACGCCTGTATACGGCGAAACGCAAGAGCTTCTGGAGGAGTTTGTCGTGAGGTACTATTCCGGCAGGACAAGTTTTCCGCGTGAAATCTATCTTCAGCATGAGGTTTCATCACCCGAAACTCTTGAAGAGTGGCTCACGTCGCTTTCGGGAAAACGCGTTTATGTATATACCCCCAAGCGCGGTGAAAAACTTAAATCGGTGGAAATGGCAGAGCAGAACGCGCGTGAAAAGGCGCTTGCGGCAATAAATCGCGAGGAACGGGAAATCCGCGTTCTGGAAGATCTCAAAAAAATTCTTGCGTTGGATTGTTTGCCGGAGCGAATTGAATCTTACGATATATCAAATATTTCAGGCTCTGACATGGTTGCAGGTATGGTTGTTTTTAGAAACGGTTCTCCGCTCCGTCGCGAGTACCGCAGATTTAAGATAAAAACGCTTACTGGTCAGGACGATCCTCAGGCAATGCGAGAGGTGATTTCCCGCCGTTTCATGCGTTATAAAGACGGTGATGAAAAGTTTAAAAACAAACCTGACCTGATTCTTCTCGATGGCGGTATAACCCAGATTAATGCTGTCTCTCCGCTTTTTCGCGAGCTTGGACTTGATATTCCTCTGTTTGGAATGGTGAAAAATGATAAACACAGCACGCGCGCGATTGTTGATGTAAATGGAAATGAAATAGGAATTTCCGCACATCCCGCTGTGTTCCGTTTTGTTACTGCTGTGCAGGAAGAGGTTCACCGATATTCCGTTGAGTATCACAGAAAGCTTCGCGCACGCAGTATGACGGAAAGCGAGCTTACGAAAATTCCGGGGATCGGAAAAGCAAGAGCCGTAAAGCTTCTTCAAGACTTTAAAAGTATTTCGGCGATAAAGTCGGCTTCAGTTGAAGAACTTTGCAAGGTTGTTCCGCAAAAGGCGGCAGAAGAAATAAGAAACTATTTTGACGGGGAGGAAAAATAATGAGGGTAATTTCCGGAATAGCGCGGGGGCGCGTACTGAAGGCGCTTGAAGGGGAAGAAACGCGCCCGACAACCGATAAGGTAAAAGAAGCTATATTCAACATAATTCAGTTTGATGTAGAAGGAAGCCGTGTGCTAGACTTATTTTCAGGAAGCGGTCAGCTTGCGATAGA
>JAZQSB010000165.1:0-10650 GCA_045629885.1 Eubacteriales bacterium
AAAAGATTATGCAATATCAAATGGCAGATTTAATTCTTATATAGACACAACCAACAGAATCAGTCTTTGTGTTAGCGGAACTTACATAGCAAGCGAGCTTTTTGGTACGCAAAATCCCATCGGTAAAATGCTTAAAATCAACGGTGCGGCTTATACGGTTGTCGGTGTTCTCGAAGAAGAGGACGACAGTACGGAGGAAAGCGTGGATAATATGGTAATTCTTCCCTATTCCGTAGCCTCACGACTTGCACGTAACGGAAGAATAACAAGCTATACTTATGTTGCAAAGGATTCTGCCGTTATCGAGCCGGCAAAGAAGATGCTGGAGGAACATCTTTATGATATCTTTGAAGATGAAGATGCGTACAGCGTTTCAAATCTTTCCGAGCTTGTTGATACAATTGAAGACCTTATGGGTTCTCTTTCTACCGTTCTTGCCGGAATCGCAGCGATTTCTCTTCTTGTTGGCGGAATAGGAATTATGAACATTATGCTTGTTTCAGTTACAGAAAGAACACGTGAAATCGGTATACGTAAGGCTATCGGCGGAAAACGACGTGATATACTTTCACAATTCGTTATTGAAGCGATTATAACAAGCGGATTTGGTGGTGTTATCGGAATTATTTTAGGAGCTGTAATGTCATCATTTCTCGCAAAGCTTCTCGGAGTTTCGAGCGGAATTTCCGTTTCTGCGGTTATTCTTTCATTCTCAGTTTCCGTTCTTATCGGCATACTTTTCGGCTATTTTCCGGCTGCAAAAGCATCAAAGCTTAATCCTATTGATGCTCTGCGCCATGACTAAAAAGGGGTAAAATGAATATGAAAAAACTGATATCTTTTTTTCTTGCTACAGTGATGCTTTTATCACACACTCTCTTTGCCAATGCTTCTTCTCTCCCGGCAGATGATGACATTGAGAGCATTCTCGATGTTATGGAAATTATGACCTACGATTCAAAGGAGAATTTTAATGAGGGCCAGTACGTTACCCGTGCAGCCCTTGCAAAAATTCTTGTTTCCGCCTCACAGTATAAAGGTGCGGCAACCGCCACTTCACGCGTTTCTCCTTTTGGAGATGTACTGTTTACGCACTGGGGCGCACCGTATATAAGCGTTGCATCTAAAAATAAATTTATGACCGGATATTCAGATGGTACCTTCCGTCCGGACAGCTATATAAAGTACGAAGATGCACTCAGCGCAATGCTAAGACTTCTCGGGTATACAAACGCTGATTATACTGGTGCATATCCTGCCGGACAAATCGCAAAAGCGGCTGATATAGGGCTTTCCAATGAGGTTTACATATCCGCCGGGAATCCCATTATCAGAAGCGAAATGGCAAAGCTTGTTTACAATATGCTTAACACCAAACCAAAGAACGGAACAACAATTTACGCGCAGAACCTTGGATACACTCCATCAAGTGAGCTTCTTACAATCGGCGATGTTCTTGATGACAACGTGACAGGTCCTGTGACGGTAAAAACGGGCACCGTTTCTTCGCTTGGACTTTCCTCCGCACGTGTATACCGCAATGGCAATGGTGCAAGTGTTTCCGACATTGAAAACTATGATGTTATTTATTACAGCAAAAAAAGCAATGCTATTTGGGCATACTCAAACAAGGTCTCAGGCGTTCTTGAGGCGATAACCCCCAACAAAGAGGCACCTACATCCGTAACTGTCTCCGGTGTCACCTATCCCCTCCCTTATTACGCGGCACAACGGGCGTTCGGTCTTGACGGACTTGAGGTCGGAGTGACGGTTACAATGCTCCTCGACAAAAATGGAAAAGTATGCGACGCATACGAAGCAGGCGAGCTTTATAAATCAATTATAGGTGTTGTTACCGGTGTTCAGTCTAAAACACTTACCGCAACGGACGGAACAAAGACAAGTAGCTACTACGTAACTATCCTGACTCTTGATGGCAGCACAGTTGACATTGAAAAAGACGATAACTCAACTTCCCTTGTAGGCAAAGCAGTTGAGGTTGATTACGCTACCGGCAAAATTCGCACCATTTCAAAGGGTAGCGGAAATACATCGGGATATATAAACGCATCGGCTCTTACATGGGGAAGCACACCGATTGCTCAGAATATTAAAATTTTGGAGATTGATGCTAACGGCAATATGGTCAAGCTGACGCTCTCGCGTCTTGACGGCGTAAGCTTAAAATCCTCAAGCATTCTGCTCTCGACCACAAATTCCTCTGGCGCAATCGACGGACTTATCCTCAAGGATGTTACGGGTGATATGCATAAATACGGCCTTATTACAAAGGTTGACCGCAACACAGTATCGGACGGCGCAGGCGGTCAGACCCCGTCGAAGTACGTTTACCACTACGACCTTGAGGGGAAAACCGGAACCGTTACCTTCAGTGGCGCGATATCGGACCTTACTGAGGGACCGTGTGTATTCATGTATGACGATGGCGAACTCTCGGAGGCCAAAAATCTTATCCGTGCAACAAATGTGACACTTTTAACCCCCTCTTACGCAACAGTCGGAGGAAGTGTTAAGTACAGGATTTCACCAAACGTTCAGGTTTATAAAGTCGTTGACGATACAAAGATTAAAACAACGCTCGACGAGGCCGTTTCCTACAGCGGAACAGTATGGATTTACTACGACAACGTACAATCCGCCGGCGGAATGGTACGAGTTATTTATTTGAAATAACAAAATTACGGATGCCAAAGAATGACTTACTTTGGCATCCGTTTTTTCTCAAACGAAAACCACGCGACTATCGCGTGGTTTTCGTTTGACAAAGTTTGCCCTCCCGCTTTCGCGGGAGGGATGTTATGTGTTTTGGAGTTTAGTCCTCTATAAAAACTTCTTTGCCGGTTCTTGCAGATTCATATATTGCAAGAATGAGCCCTACGCTATGTAGAGCCTGTTCACCCGTAACCATCGGATCACGGTCATCAAGTATTGCTCTAGACATATCTTCAATCTGATATGCATGAAGATTATCTGTATATGTACAATTGAGACCGCCCATAGTGCCCGTTGTTTCCGGCTTAGCTATGCTCTTATCTTTCATTTCCCATTTATAGATACCCTTGTTACCTATCTCGGCAAAGCCCTCTGTTCCGCCGATTGTAAAAATAGTATCAAGACCCGGATAAACAGTTGTCGCACATTCAATTACGCCCATTGCTCCGTTTTTATAACGAACCATAATTACAGCCGTATCTTCAACATCGGTTTTCCAATTAAGGCGCTCACAACGAGCGAAAACGCTTTTTATTCCACCAGTCATCCAGTCGATAAGGTCAACGCCGTGAATTCCCTGATTCATAAGGGCACCACCGCCGTCAAGTTCCCATGTACCGCGCCAATCACCGCTGTCATAATACTTCTGGTCCCTGTAGTATTTGAGATATGCATCACAGAGAGTGACTTTTCCAAAAACACCATCTTCAACAGCTTTTTTTATGGCTATTGAGGCGGAGAATGTTCTGCGCTGGAATATGCATCCAAGCTTTACACCGTTTTTCTTACAAGAATCAATAAGAGCTTTCATCTTATCACGTGTAACATCCATCGGCTTCTCACAGAGAACATTAACACCATGTTCTGCCGCAATAATGCCGCACTCGGCGTGCAAACCACTCGGTGTAAGAATGCAACAGACGTCTACTTTTTCTTTTTCGAGCATTTCCGCCTCATCTGTATACCAATTTACGCCGTACTTCTCTCCTGTTTCACGGGCCTTAGTTTCGTCAATATCACATACAGCACAAAGTTCCGAAGAGTTAGACTTTTCAATGCCGTCCAAGTGATTCCAAGCGATTCTTCCACAACCTACAAGTGCATATTTTACCTTCATAACAAATTTCCTCCGTCTGTTTTTGGTACTTAAATGATACGCTAAGTTCTAATTCTTTTCAATGGGTAATTTATACAAAAATTAATTAATTTAATAACCGACACTGTGAGAATTGCAAGACATAATGTAGGTTATAGTTCTGATTTATTTCGAATAGTAATTTATAAGGCAACCGGCAAGAATGATATCGCGCTCCTCACGCGTAAGCGACGGCAAACGAAGAGTTATATTTTTTTCCTTGCCGTTCTTTATAAGGCGCGCCGAAACTTCCTCTTCATCACCAAGGAGAACTTTCCTTATTCCTTCAACATAGATGAGATCTCCTGCTTCAATACCGGAATTATCCGCATCATCAAGGATAAACGGCAGCATTCCCCAGTTAACAACATTAGAACGATAACGCTTTGTTGCAAACTCACGGCAAATGTTAGCAACACCGCCAAGGACTCTCTGGCATGATGCTGCCTGCTCACGAGCAGAACCGTCACCCGGTTTGAGCGCAAATACAGCAGTACCAACAGATGTTTTGGAAAGCTCAATGCCTGATATACCAAAGATATCGAGTGCATCAGCTTTTCCCTCACGGCGGGCAAGCTCAGCGGCATAAACTGCTTTGGCACGTCCTACATACTCTGGATCTTTTCTAGACAGAGCGAAGGACGCAAGCTTTATGGGATTTGAGCGGTAAGATGAAGTCTCCCCCGACGGAATAAGCTCATCCGTAGTCGTTACAGGGTCATAAATTGCACTTGCGACAGAAATGAGAAGATTATCTGTCATACCAATCATTTCAGGCCAATCCGCAATATTTGGACCGAATTTAAGCTCTTCTTCCGGTTTCGGATTTCCTACTCCATAATAGATACGGCTCTTATAGGGAGATGCATCAAAGGTGTAGGCTTCATTCTTATCATCCTTCGGAATATCATCAAGCTCAAAGGCAGAAGTGAGCTTTCCGCCGTTAAGCGCCGTTGCCGCAATTGAACGCGCATCCATAAGCGCGACATACGAAATCTGACCGTCGCCCGGCTTGCTTCCCTCTCGGTTCGGGAAATTACGCGTTGCATGGCGAATTGACAGCGCACCATTTGACGGAACATCTCCTGCACCAAAGCACGGACCGCAGAAGCAGGAACGAATGCTTACACCGGAAGCAGTTAGGTCTCCAAGCGTTCCGTCACGCATAAGTTCCATAGACATCGGTGTACTTGCCGGATAGACGGAAAGCCAGAAAGATCCGTCGCCCGTTGTTGCACCCTTCAGGATATCGCGTACACGGTGAATGTTCTGGAAAAGACCACCCGAGCAACCACCGACAAAGCCTTGATCCACATAAAGCTCACCCTTCTTAATTTTATTTAAAAGTGATACCTTCTTATAATCAATACCAAGCATTTCCTTTGCGTCTCGGTCAACACCAGCAAGAATATCCGCAAGATTCTTCTTAAGATCGGAAATTTTGAACGCATTTGACGGATGGAAGGGAAGCGCAATCATCGGCTCTACCTTTGACAAATCAACCCTTACAGCGCAATCGTAATATGCACCGTTTTCAGGATGAAGCGGCTTATAGTCTCCCGGACGTCCATGAACAGTAAGGAATTCGCATACAGTTTTATCTGTTTCCCATATAGATGAGAGACAAGACGTTTCCGTGGTCATAACATCAATACCGTTTCGGAAATCCATGCTTAAGTTTGCAATACCGGGGCCGACAAACTCCATAATCTTATTCTTTACAGCACCGTCACGAAACACAGCGCCGATTATCGCTATCGCGATGTCCTGAGGTCCGACACCCGGACGCGGTGTTCCCTCAAGATATACGCAGACAACATCAGGATACGCAATATTATATGTTTTGGAAAGAAGCTGACGTGCAAGCTCAGGCCCACCCTCACCTATTGAAATTGAGCCGAGAGCACCGTAACGCGTGTGTGAATCGGAAGCCAGAATCATCTTACCACAACCGGCATAACGTTCACGCATATACTGGTGAATAACCGCCTGATGAGCGGGGACAAATTCGCCACCATACTTCTTTGCTGCAGACAAACCAAAGATATGGTCATCTTCGTTTATCGTACCGCCGACAGCGCAAAGGCTGTTGTGGCAATTTGTGAGAACATACGGAAGCGGGAATTTTTCAAGTCCCGATGCCCTGGCGGTCTGAATAATACCTACATATGTAATGTCATGAGATGCCATTGCATCAAATTTGATTTTCAGCGAATCCATAGTATCTGAGGTATTGTGAGCCTCCAGAATGGAATACGCCATAGTCTTCTTTTTTGCCTCACTCGGAGCTGCAAGCCCAAAAGTGCTTGCATCCTTCATTGAGAGCAGACAACCATCTTTTAAATATACGCCATTTTTGATAACAGAAACCATCTTTAAACATCCTTTCTTATCCATTTAATTATAGACCAAATCACAAGTAAAATCAAGATAATTTTCACATATATCCGACAAAATCTCATATGAAATTTTTTTACCGTTTACCCTGATATCCGAAAGCTTTCCGCTTTTCTTTTCTTGCATATTAAAAACAAGCGTAAGCGTATCGGGAAGCAGCGATACTGCCATCCGCGATTTTCCGTTCAATTTTATCCCTGCATCTTCAATCAACGAAATAAACCTATCTTTTGAAATCCTCATTGAAATTTCCACATCAGGTTTGCTTTCCTGCTTTTTGGGTTGCATACCGTAAATTATAAATAATACACACGCAAAAAGTGCAACACAAAGGATTGCCGTAATACATTTTTCTTTTCCGAACATATCAAATCTCCCTATTTGTTTTTCGACATCAGCTTTAGACAATTTTTACGCAGTCAATGCAGTAAAATAATACCGTGAGGTGAGCTTCATGTGGTAAAAACGATTTATGCCGATGTTTTTTTTCTTATCAATTTTATTATAAATTACCTTATTTTATTCACATCAGGATATATAAGCGCACGCTATATCCGCAGATGGAGACTTTTTCTTGCAGCTGCAACCGGTGCTTTGTATGGATTTACCGTTTTTATCCCTTACTTTTCCTTTCTCACTTCACTGCCGGTTAAGCTGCTTATATCCGTTCTCATGGTTATTATTTCATTCGGTTACCGTAATATTATCAAAAATACATTTTTATTACTTATAATATCTCTTGTTTTCGGAGGTGCAGTCTTCACTGTAACACCTTTAGCTTTTAACGGACTTTTCGAAATTTACAATGGGTTTTATTACATACACTTATCCTTTCCTACTCTTATTACAACTTCGCTTTCTACATATATTCTTCTGCTGCTTATTTTCAGGCGCGGAACAGTGCGGGCAGACAGAAGCTTCAGCACCGTCAGAATTTGCTCTGAAAACAAAAACATAACTATCACAGCGTTGCACGATACCGGAAACTCACTTCGTGAACCGGGCAGCAACGCAAACATAATTATCTCTGACTACGCCACTATACGTGGAATACTCTCTGAAAGCATAACAGAAATTATGGATCAGTCTCTCCCTGAAAATTATCCGCTGCTACTTGATAAACTCGCAGAGTTTGGTAGGTTCAGTCTTATTCCTTACCAAACAATCGAGGCCGGATTTTCGCTTATGCTCACATACCGTCCCGAATGTGTTTTTCTCGATGGAAAATCTCTTCCTGGAGCACTTATCGGATTTTCACGTCAACGAATATCAAGTGGCGGTGTGTATTCTGCAATAATTTAGGAGGTTTCCAAAAGCATGAATTTCCGCATTACGCTCTATAAACTTTTATCAAAACTCGGATTAATTTCCCCTTCCACCGTTATGTATGTGTGTGGCAGCGAAACGCTTCCTCCCCCACTATCCACCGAAGAAGAGGAATATCTTATGTCAAGACTGGAAACAGATTCTGAAAATGTTCGAAAAACACTTACAGAACATAATCTGCGGCTCGTTGTATACATTGCCCGCAGATTTGAAAATACAGGCATAGGCATTGAAGATCTGGTTTCAATCGGCACAATCGGGCTTATTAAAGCAATTAATACATACAAACCCGAGAAGAAAATCAAACTGGCTACCTATGCTTCCCGATGTATAGAAAATGAAATTTTAATGTTTCTGCGCAAAACAGCTTCACAGAAAACAGAAATTTCGTTTGATGAACCCCTCAATACAGACTGGGACGGAAATGAACTTTTGCTTTCCGATATTCTCGGAACTGAACCGGACAGCGTTATGCGCCCAATCGAAGACGAAACCGACCGTCAGCTTCTGCTCAACGCATTAGATACACTTTCCGAAAAAGAAAGAATTATAATCAAAATGCGATTCGGACTTTTCGGAGAACGCGAAAAAACGCAAAAAGAGGTTGCAGACGCGCTGGGCATATCTCAATCATACATATCTCGCCTTGAAAAAAGAATAATTGCACAGCTTAAAAATGAAATACTAAAGTTGTTGTAGAAAACGCATCCCCGATGTATGATACCACACATCAGGGATGCGTCTTTATGAACGCTTTTTTCAGTTTTAAAACAGTCCTGTTATTCTTCCGTCTGCATCTACGTCAATACGCTCTGCAGCAGGCACTTTGGGAAGTCCAGGCATTGTCATTATATCTCCGGTGAGGACTACTATAAAACCTGCACCGGCAGAAACCTTGACATTCCTGACCGTTACTGTAAAGCCTTCGGGTGCACCAAGCTTTGCGGGGTCATCAGAAAAGCTGTACTGGGTTTTCGCAACACAGATCGGAAGTTTGTCAAGACCAAGCTTTGCAAGCTCGTCAATCTGTTTCTTTGCCGCGGGAAGAACGGATATTCCGTCACCGCCGTAAATTTTCTTAACTATTGCCTCAATTTTTTCTTCAATTGACGATTCTGTATCGTAGCTGAAGGCAAAGTTTCCCTTTTCTTCTTCACAGAGACGGACAACCTCGCGTGCAAGCGCTTCACCGCCCTTGCCGCCGTCTGCCCATACTGTGGAAAGAACGGTATTCACACCGAGCTCACGGCATTTCTTTATTATAAAGTCAATCTCAGCATCTGTATCCGTCGGGAAGCGGTTGACCGCAACCACACACGGAAGCTTATAGATGTTCTTTATATTAGAAACGTGGCGCAGAAGATTGGGTATTCCCTTTTCAAGTGCCTCAATATCTTCATTTACAAGCTCGGTTTTCGCTCTGCCACCGTGCATCTTAAGGGCACGAACGGTTGCTACTACAACTACTGCACTTGGAACAATTCCTGCTACGCGACACTTGATATCAAGAAATTTTTCAGCACCAAGGTCTGCACCAAAGCCTGCCTCTGTAACGGTGTAATCTCCCATTTTCAGAGCCATTTTTGTCGCCATAACAGAATTACAGCCGTGGGCAATGTTTGCAAATGGACCACCATGGACAAATGCAGGTGTACCCTCTAAAGTCTGAACGAGATTAGGTTTAAGTGCATCCTTTAAAAGTGCCGTCATTGCGCCGTGCGCGTTTATCTCGCCGCAGGTGACGGGCTTACCGTCATAGGTATATCCAACGATAATTCTCGCAAGACGTGCCTTAAGGTCGGAAATCGAGCTTGAAAGGCAGAGCACTGCCATAATCTCACTTGCAACGGTTATATCAAAACCGTCCTCACGGGTTACCCCATTTTTCACACCGCCGAGACCGATTGCGATATTACGAAGCTCACGGTCATTCATATCGACACAACGACGCCATGTAATTTTATTCGGATCGATACCGAGAGCGTTGCCCTGATGAATGTGGTTGTCAAGCATAGCAGCAAGAAGGTTGTTTGCCGCACCGATTGCGTGGAAGTCGCCCGTAAAGTGAAGGTTTATATCCTCCATAGGGACAACCTGAGCATATCCGCCGCCTGCCGCTCCACCCTTAAGACCAAAAACAGGACCGAGAGACGGTTCGCGGAGAGCAACGGTGACATCCTTGCCAATTCTTGCGAGTCCGTCAGCAAGACCGATTGTCGTGGTAGTCTTGCCTTCTCCTGCCGGAGTGGGAGTTATTGCCGTTACAAGAATGAGCTTACCGTCCTCCCGCTTTGATTCATCAAGAAGCGGGAGGTCGATTTTTGCTTTATATCTGCCATACTGCTCAATATATTTTTCATCCACATGAGCCTTTGCCGCGATTTCGCTGATGTGGCGCATTTCACAGTTCTGGGCTATTTCAATATCTGATTTAAATGCCATTTGTTACTCCTCCAAAAGGCTTATTTAAAGTACTTTACCGCAGATTCAAACATACGGATATCGTAATCACCCGGAACATTCTTGTAAAGTCCATTACCCTTACGCTCACTGTGTCCCATTTTTCCGAAAACTCTGCCGTCAGGAGACGTGATGCCCTCGATAGCAAACATCGAATCATTGGGGTTAAAGTGAACATCGCTTGTTGCGTTGCCGTCAAAGTCAACATACTGTGTTGCAATCTGACCGTTCTTTGCAAGCTCATGAATGAGAGCTTCATCTGCAAGGAATCGACCTTCACCGTGAGAAATCGGAACAGTATATACGTCGCCCACATTTGTGAGGGCAAGCCACGGAGACTTGTTTGATGCGATTCTTGTTCTCACGATTCTCGACTGGTGACGTGCTATTGTATTGAATGTAAGAGTCGGACAGTTTTCATCTGTATCGATGATCTTTCCGTATGGTACAAGACCAAGCTTTATAAGGGCCTGGAAACCGTTACAGATACCAAGCATTAAACCATCACGATTTTTAAGAAGGTTCATAACGCTTTCTTTTACAAGCGGATTTCTGAATGCTGTGGCGATAAACTTACCTGAACCATCAGGCTCATCACC
>JAZQSB010000166.1:0-5917 GCA_045629885.1 Eubacteriales bacterium
TATGATATAAGAGGACTCTTGTGGGGTTTTCAAAACTAATGATGAAATGGGGATAAGTTATATGGCAAGTACCTTTAGTGCCGCACCGGATGATAAGATTCCTTATGCTCCGATAGGTCTCATCACCCTTGACAGCTGCAGAGAGCTTGGTAACCTTGTTGACGCAAATCTTGTTCAGCAGCGCCGCTACAATGTTGAAAACGGCAATGTTCCGCTTCACTTCCCGGCATATCTTCGCGATTCGTATTGCATCGACCATGCAACTCCGCGTTTTGCATCGGGTGAAGGAAAGGCTGTGCTTAAGGAAACCGTCCGCGGATATGATATCTATATCCTTGCGGATATAAGCAATTACAGCTGTACATATAAAATGTACAATATGGAGTGCCACATGAGCCCGGATGATATTTTGCAGGATATCAAGCGCGTTATTGCAGCGATCGGAGGAAAGGCAAGACGTATAAATGTTATTATGCCACTTCTCTATGAGAGCCGTCAGCACAGAAAAACAGGCAGAGAGTCTCTTGACTGTGCACTTGCTCTTCAGGAGCTTGAGCATCTCGGCGTTGAAAATATCATCACGTTTGACGCTCACGACCCGCGTGTGCAGAATGCCATTCCGCTTATCGGCTTTGAAAATGTAAGACCTACATATCAGATTATAAAGGCGCTTATCCGCTCAACTCCGGACATAAAGATTGACAAGGAGCATATGCTTGTTGTCAGCCCGGATGAAGGTGGTATGAGCAGAAGCCTCTATTTTGCAAGTGTGCTCGGACTTAACGTCGGTATGTTCTATAAGCGCCGTGATTACACAAAAATCGTAAACGGAAAGAATCCGATTATTAGCCACGAATTCCTAGGTGAGAGCGTTGAAGGCAAGGACGTTTTTATCCTTGACGATATGATTTCTTCCGGCGAATCCGTTATCGACATCGCTTATGAGCTTAAAAAACGTAAGGCGAAGAGGATTTTTGTGGGCGTAACCTTCGGTCTCTTTACTGAGGGTGCAAAGTCCTTCAATAAGGCGTATGAGGATGGCGCAATAACGAAGGTGTTCTCAACCAACCTCAACTACCGCACTGAGGAAATTCTCAATGCACCGTGGTATGAGAATGTTGATATGTCAAAGTTCCTTGCCCTTATTATGGATACGATGAACCACGACATCTCAATCACGTCCCTTTTAAGCCCTGTTGACAAGATAAAGAAAATTCTTGAGGAGCACAGAAAAGAAGTTCAGTAAATTTTTAGTCCGAAAGGACAAAACAATATATAATTTTAAAGGAGCGATTCCATTATGGCAAAAGTAGTAACTTTCGGTGAAATCATGCTCAGACTCAAATCCCCGGGTCTTGAGAGATTTTTCCAGTCCCCGGCATTTGAAGCGACCTTTGGCGGCGGTGAGGCAAACGTTGCTGTATCTCTTGCGAACTATGGCATGGATGCATCTTTCGTAACTGCACTTCCGGCAAACGCAATCGGCGATGCTTGCGTTGCAGATGTCCGTTCCTTCGGCGTAGAGACAAAGGATATTATCCGTACAAACGGAAGAATGGGTATCTACTACCTTGAAACAGGTGCAAACCAGCGTGCATCTAAGGTTGTTTACGACCGCGAATTCTCTGCTATCGCACTTGCAAAGCCCGGCGATTTTGACTGGGAAAAGATTTTTGACGGTGCAACATGGTTCCACATCACAGGTATCACACCGGCTATTTCCGAGTCTGCTGCAGAGCTTGCTCTTGAGTCTGTAAAGGCTGCAAAGAAGCTCGGCGTTACTGTTTCCTGTGACTTCAATTTCCGTAAAAACCTCTGGAAGTACGGCAAGAGCGCACCTGAGGTTATGTGCGAGCTTGTTAAGTATGTAGATGTCGGTATCGCAAACGAGGAAGACTGCCAGAAGTCTCTTGGAATCACTGTTGATGTTAAGGTTGAGGACGGCGTTCTCGACACTGCAAAGTATGAAGCACTTGCACGTAAGGTCCTTGAGCAGTATCCCGACATGAAGACTCTTGCAATCACTCTCCGTGAGTCCAAGAGCGCAGATACAAACGGTTGGTCTGCATGCCTCTGCGACAGAGATAACTTCTATCTCTCCAGAAAGTACATGATCACCGATATCGTTGACCGTGTTGGTGGCGGTGACTCCTTCTCCGGCGGTCTTATCTACGGTCTCAACAACTATGAGAACAAGGAAGATGCTCTCAATTTCGCTGTTGCAGCATCCTGCCTCAAGCACTCTATCATGGGTGACTACAACCGTGCAACTCTCTCTGAAGTAAAGGCTCTTATGGGCGGCGACGGTTCAGGTCGTGTTCAGAGATAATTACCTGCTTTTGAAAGGAAGTAAGTTTTAAAATGGCATACATTAATTTAAATGTTGACGCTCTCCGCAAGTACTGCGAAGATATTTTCGTGAAGCGCGGTTACAGCGCTGAGGACAGCAAGGCTATCACCGATGTTCTTCTCACTGCAGACCTTTACGGCATTGAGTCCCACGGTGTTCAGCGCCTCATCAGATACCACCTGGCTATTGAGGAAGGTTCAATCGTTCCCGATGCAAAGCTTGATATCGTTCATGAAACTCCGGTTTCAGCTGTTATTGACGCTCCGCGTTCAATGGGTCAGGTTGTTGCAAAGAAGGCTATGGAAATGGCTATTGAAAAGGCAAAGAAGACAGGCTTTGGTGTTGTTTGCGTAAAGGGTTCAAACCACTATGGTATCGCAGGCTACTACACACAGATGGCAGCAGATGCAGATATGATTGGTATCAGTATGACAAACACAGAGGCTATTGCTATCCCGACTTACGGTAAAAAAGCAATGCTTGGAACAAGCCCGATTGCGGTTGCAATGCCGGCGGATCCGGTTGACTTCTGGTTTGACGCTGCTACAACGGTTATCACACGCGGAAAGCTTGAAGTTTACAGAAAGAAGGAGCTTCCGCTTCCGCAGGGCTGGGTTGCAGACGAAAACGGTGCAGACTGTGACGATGCAAACCGCGTTCTCAAGAACATTATCGGCAAGCTCGGCGGCGGTATCTTCCCGCTTGGCGGCTTCTCCGAGGAAACAGGCTCACACAAGGGCTACGGTCTAGGTATCATTGTTGAGCTCTTCACAGCCATCGCTACGGGCGGCACAACTTCACCGCACGTTAAAAACAGCGGTAACGCTGATACATCCTTCTGCCTTATGGCTATCGATTACGGTATCTTTGGCGATAAGAAGGAAATGAAGGCTCGTATGTCCAACCTTCTTCAGGAGCTCCGCGAGAGTCCGAAGGCTGACGGTCACGACAGAATCTTCACTCATGGTGAAAAGGAAGTCGAGTCCAAGGCACAGAAGCTCGTCGACGGTGTTCCGGTCAACGAAAAGACACTTCAGGAGCTTCGCGATATCGGTGCTTCCCAGGGTCTTAACTTCGACGACTATTTCACACTTTAATATAAGTAAAGCAAAAGCCTTTTCCGCTTGCCGGAAAAGGCTTTTTTGCGTTTGTTTTTTGAGCAGTATAACTTTTTCCGCTTTGCATTTGTTGCAATGATGAATAAGGTGTGCTATAATTTATACATCTATTTAAGAGGTGAGAACGTGAAAACAAATTTCCATACACACACTGTATATTGCGATGGTAAAAACACACCGGAAGAGATGGTGCTTTCCGCGATAAAAAATGGTTTTGATTCCATCGGCTTTTCCGGTCACGGATTTACGGATTTTGCGCCCGAGTACTGTATGAAGGATACGGAAGGATACATCAACGAGATTAAGACCATTTGCGAAAAATACAAAAATGATATCAGGATATATCTCGGAATAGAAGAGGAGTC
This sequence comes from Eubacteriales bacterium, assembly GCA_045629885.1. GTDB lineage: Bacteria > Bacillota > Clostridia > Oscillospirales > JAAYXM01 > SIG480. Next base: position 3,834 of record JAZQSB010000166.1, read on the forward strand.
CTTCTGTCTCACGGACAGAGCAAGATTTGACTATATCATCGGCTCGTGCCACTATATCCTTCGCAACGGAAAATATTATCCTATAGATTCAAACCCCCAGTGCTTCAAAGAATGCCTTTCTGTGTTCGGCGGTGATCCTCTTTCTCTTGCAGAAGCATACTATGATGCGTTTTGCGGATATATACTCAGACGTAAACCGGATATTATAGGGCATTTTGACCTTATAACAAAGTTTGATGAAACGGAAGCTCCGCTTTTTTTGAACAACGCAGAGTACATAAAGCTGGCAACAGAATATATTGAAAAAGCCAATGGTTCGGGTTGCATTTTCGAAGTAAATACCGGTGCAATCTCGCGCGGATACCGAAAAACTCCATATCCTCAGGAAGAGCTTTTGCAAAAGCTTTTAAAGCTTGATGCAAAAATAATTCTTTCCTCGGACAGCCATAGCGCAGATACGCTTGATTTTGCGTTTGATGACACGAAAAAATATCTTTACGATATTGGCTTCCGCTATGTGTATGTTCTCAGCGATGACGGATTTTGCAGAGATTTTCTGTAAGAAGAGGAGTGTGAAAACGTGGCAAATTTCAAGACAAATGCAATGAGAATACTCGACACTGCGAAGATAGAATATAATGTTTACACATATGATAGTGACGGGGACTTTGACGGGCAGTCCGTTGCGCGGAAAATCGGCGTTGATGAAAACTCCGTTTTTAAAACCCTTGTCACGGTTTCTCCCACAAAAAACCATTTTGTTTTTGTTGTGCCGGTGAATCGCGAGCTTGATTTAAAGGCATGTGCGCGAGCTGTGGGCGAGAAGTCGGTGGAGATGATTGCCGTAAAGGATATCAATAAGGTAACCGGATATATAAGAGGCGGATGCTCACCAATAGGAATGAAGAAAGAGTACGTCACAGTGGTTGACAGCGCGTGCCTGTCCCTTGAAAAAATGGTGTTCAGCGCAGGAAAGATAGGCTATCAGGTCGAGCTTTCACCGTCGGATTTGCTTTCTGTAACGGGAGCTAAGACGGACAGTGTTTCAAGATAGAAGGGTGAGCAATATGAAGATTGTAATTTTAGATAAAAACACCGTCACTAATGGCGATTTGTCTTTTGCGCCGATAGAGGCGCTGGGAACGGTTGCGGCATATGATGCGATGGCTCACGAAAAACTCGCGGCTGCCATCGGTGATGCAGATGCCGTTATATGCAATAAAGCGGTGCTTTCGCGTGATGTGGTTCAAAAATGCCCGAATCTTAAATATATCGGACTTTTTGCAACAGGGTATAACAACATAGATATCGCATATGCCCGTGAGCGGGGCATTGAAGTGTGCAATGTGCCGGGATATTCAACACAGTCTGTTGCACAGCACACCTTTGCGTTTATTCTCGCTCTTGCGGGAAGCACGTGTGAATATACTGAGTCTACCCGCAACGATGGTTGGATAAAATCACACACGTTTTCGTATTTCCCTTTCCCTCTGCTTGAGCTTTCGGGAAAAACACTCGGCATCTTCGGCTACGGAAGTATCGGGCGCGAGGTTGCAAAAATCGGTCGTGCGTTCAATATGAATATTATTGTAAACACTCGCTCACCGAAGAAGGTGACGGATGCAGAATTTGTTTCTCGTGATGAGCTTTTTTCGCGTTCAGATTTTCTCACGCTACACGCACCGCTTACTCCCGAAACGGAGAAGATGGTAAACGAAAAAACGCTGTCCCTTATGAAAAAGACAGCATTTCTCATAAACACTTCGCGTGGTGGCGCAATTGACGAAGCAGCGCTCGCGGAGGCGTTAAATGGTGCGCAAATTGCAGGTGCGGGACTTGATGTCCTAACTGTTGAGCCTATGGCATCCGATAATCCGCTGAAGTCGGCGAAAAATTGTCTTATCACTCCGCATATTGCATGGGCACCGTTTGAGACGCGCGTTCGCCTTATCGACCGCGTTGCGGAGAATTTAAAAGCGTTTGCGAATGGCAATCCGATAAATGTCGTGAATAGGTAGAAGAAGATGTAAATAAAGGCAGAAGCCATCGTGCTTCTGCCTTTTACTTCTGAAATTCTTCAATGT
>JAZQSB010000167.1:0-3307 GCA_045629885.1 Eubacteriales bacterium
CGGTAAGCCCTGCAAGCTCAATCATGTTGCAGGCAAGGTCATAGATGCTGACAGGCTGTCCCATATCCAGCACGAAAATCTCTCCGCCCTGCGCAGATGCGCCGGCATTGAGAACGAGCGACACTGCCTCCGGAATAGTCATAAAATAACGCATTATGTTACGATGCGTAACCGTAACGGGTCCTCCCTCTTCAATCTGCTTTTTGAATATCGGAATAACCGACCCATTTGAACCGAGAACATTTCCAAAGCGGACAGCGGCAAGCTCGCATCCGCGACCGTTGTATCTCTGAACAAGAAGCTCTGCTGCGCGCTTCGTCGCGCCCATGATATTAGTCGGATTCACAGCTTTGTCCGTAGATATAAGAACAAAGCGCCCAACGCCGTACTCAAGGCAACACTCAATAGTGTTTTTCGTTCCGAAAATGTTGTTCTTTACTGCCTCAAAAACGTTATCCTCCATAAGCGGAACATGCTTATGCGCCGCAGCGTGATATACGATGTCAAACTTATGACGGCGGAAGAGATATCCCATTCTCTCCTTATCGCGCACACTGCCCACTCTCACGCAAAAACGCTCACGCGGATACTTTGCAAGCAGGTCGTTCTGCAGGTAGAAGAGTCCGTTTTCGTTTATGTCCATAATTACAAGATAACGGCAGCCGTATTCAAGCGCCTGACGGCATATCTCAGAGCCGATGCTTCCCGCACCGCCCGTTACAAGCACACATTTTCCTTCCATAAAGTTCTTTACGGTGCTCATATCCGTTTTAATTGAATCGCGGAAAAGCAAGTCTTCAATCGAGAGGTCGCGAAGCGCGGTTCTCGTTCCTGATATAAACCGGTGAAAATCCATAAGGTTTCCGAATGTTTTTACAGGGATTTCCGCTCCGCGGCACTTTTCATAAATAACTTTAAATGTTTTGGAATCCGCCGATGGAATGGCAATAATGATCTCGTCCGCCCGGCGCTCCTTCGCTATTGGCGGCACATCTTCGATTTTGCCCAGAACACGCACGCCTGAAAGCGTCATATTCTGTTTTGCAGCATCATCATCCGCCACGCCGACCGGAATAAAACCCATATCGCGGTGCGTTGCAAGCATATGAATGAGCATATTTCCGGCTGTACCCGCACCGACAACAATAACACGGCGAAGGCTCTCTCCGTCTGCGCGATGCGTTGTCAGAAACACCTTGTAAATATGCTCAATGCAACGTACGCCAACTGTCATAACCGCAAAGAAAAACGCAAACATAAGCGTTATGCTCATAGACACGGGAATGTCGAATATAACATGCGCAAGCCATACCGCAATTACGGTTATAAACGAAATCTCAAGCTGACGTAAAACATCACGGAACGAAATGCTTAAAAACAGCGCACGGTATGTCCCAAGGAGAAGCCCCAAACCGAAAACGCACGCGGCGCAAACAGCATAGTAAATCCATCCCGCGCGGGCAAGAAACGAAAACGCCTCCGTAAACACCATATCAAAACGCAAAACAGCCGCAAAGAAAAATGCGGCAAAAAAGCAAAGTATGTCTATTAATATGTAGGAAACCGTTTTAACGCCGAGTCTCATCATCTCAAACTCCTTTATTATTTTTGCGGATAGTTAATATTATTTTAACACAAATTTTACAGATTGTAAAGGAAAAATGGATATTTTCTTTTGTTTTTCTTTTCCTTTGCCCGTTTCTGCTCGTCGCATCACAAAAGCTGAAAAAATACAGACATAATTTTTGCAAAAATTTTGACGGAATATGTTTAAAATCTATTGACATTTTCACAGGGATATGTTATATTGTATTTCACATTACCAAACTTAAAGTTTATTTTTACAAAACCCACGCCGGGAAGCATTTCCTGCGTGGGCTGATATCGTGAAAGGGCGAAGGTGATACCGTGAATATTGATATAGGAGGAAGAATAAAGCTGCTCCGGCTTTATTACGGGCTTACCCAGCAGGAGCTTGCTGACCGCTGCGAGCTTTCAAAGGGCTTTATTTCGCAGCTTGAGTCCAACAGCACCTCACCAAGCCTTGCAACGCTGTCTGATATTTTTGATGCCCTCGGCACATCCTTCGAGGAATTTTTTGCACAGACCGGCGATTCTGCACCTGTTGTATACAAAAGCGAAGATATGTGTGAAAAAACCGTGGACGATATAGGAAAAATGACTTGGCTTGTGTCCACAGCGCAAAGAAATTCTATGGAGCCGATTTTGTATGAGCTTCTTCCCGGCAAGGAAACTCCGGTCGATATGCCTCACGCAGGCGAAGAATTCGGTTACGTCCTTTCCGGTTCAATAACGCTCCGGCTTGGTATGAAAACAGAGCGTCTGCGGCGCGGCGATGCATTCTATTTCAAAGCCGACAAACAGCACAGCATAAAAAACCGCGGAAAATCCACTGCACAGATCTTGTGGGTATCTTCCCCACCGAACTTTTAATTTGTTGTTTCTTCTCCGCCTCCGGCGGAGACGAAAAGATTTTTAATTATACAGGAGAACGAAATGGGAGAACGTATTTTAGAGCTTTCCGGCATCTACAAAACCTTTGATGGAACAGATATTTTAAACGGGATAAATTTATATATAGAAAAGAATGAATTTCTCACTCTTCTCGGTCCGTCCGGGTGCGGAAAAACAACACTTCTGCGAATCATCGGCGGATTTCTTTCGCCGACGGAAGGGGATATATTCTATCGCGGGAAACGCATAAACGATATCCCGCCGCACAAGCGCAACATCAACACAGTTTTTCAGCGCTATGCTCTTTTCCCAAAAATGACCGTTGGTGAAAATATTGCCTTTGGTCCGAATATTAAAAAATGGGATAAAAAGAAAATTGACCGCGATGTTGATGAAATGCTTGAACTTGTTTCCTTGCGAGGATTTCGTGACCGTGATGTAACCACCCTTTCGGGCGGTCAGCAGCAGCGCGTTGCCGTTGCGCGTGCGCTTATCAACAAACCCGATATTCTTCTCCTTGATGAGCCTCTTGGCGCACTGGATTTAAAGCTGCGCAAGGAGATGCAAATAGAACTTAAGCGCATCCAGCAGGAAAGCGGAATTACCTTTGCATACGTTACCCACGACCAGGAAGAGGCGCTTACCATGTCGGATACCATTGTTGTTATGAACGGCGGTAAGATTCAGCAGATAGGTACACCTCAGGATATATATAATGAACCCAAAAACGCATTTGTTGCCGACTTTATCGGCGACAGCAATATCCTCTGTGCAACAATGGTGCGCGACCTTGAGGTAAAGTTCCTTGATTGCATTTTCCCGTGCATTGACC
>JAZQSB010000168.1:0-1689 GCA_045629885.1 Eubacteriales bacterium
ATATAGCTCTACGAGCGTAAAAAAGCAAGAGTATTTGGCTTCGGCGGGCGTTGTCCAAGGCATTGAGATTTTCTGTGAAAATGACATTTTAGAGATCACCTTGCCTTGTTTACTTCCCAAGCGAAAGCAAAAACAAAGCACGGAGTTTCTTATAGATCCCATTTATTTTACTCTTTGCGGATACGCAGATAAGCACACTCTTCCTCGTTTCAAGGAATGTGTTGTTTGCTTCTCTCACGTGTATAACAAAGAGCTTCCTACAAGACGGATCCGAGACTACGATAACCTTGAGCTCAAGCAGTTCTTGGATGTGATCGGAACTTTTGTGATGGAGGACGATAGCGGTCTTTTGTGCGATGCCTATAATACCACGGAACTTGGTGAGAAGGATTGCACTCGCATCACGATCATGGACAAAAACCGCTTCGATGAGTGGTTGAAAGAGCGCAAAAACAGTCTGAAAACCATATCGGATTTTTAATGCTTTTTCAAAAAAATTCTTCTATATCGTGAAAATAAGCAAAAACCATTGTCGCACAAGGATTCTTGCCGCATTAAAATATCGCAAAAATACCGAGTCTCTGTGTTGCTCGGTAAACTTTCCACGAAAGAAGGTGTCGTATGCCTTACCCCGTCAAACTCCCCGACAAACGGACAATGGCTTATGAACTGCTTCAGCTCATAGCCATTTTAGGTGAATTACCAAGCCATCAACTCTCCCGTCTGCCGGGTGGAGAAAGATACAAAGAACGGCTGCTTACCGATCTGAAAAAGCAGAAGCTTATCCGTACATACTACCGTGATGAGATGCGCGGACACAGGCTGACGGCAAAAGCAAAAGCACTTTTGCTTGACGGTAATCCTTCTCGTTTTTCCTCTTATCTTGCCAAGTATGCAGATACCAATCACGTACAAAGCGAACCCCTCCGTCGTGAACGGCTATGGCGAATAGCCGAGGCAACCGTCACGATGAAAAATGCAGATATATCCGTTTTCCCCGACGAACACCCGAGAGCCTTTTTGAGAGCTTGGGACGGTGCTGACGAAATCGAAACAGCTTCCTTTTATCCTTCAAGAGAGGTCACTGCTTACGGCAATGAATTTGTGAGGGCTAAGGGCGCACGATTTATCGGCGTCCTGCTAACGGATACGCGAGCTTACATCGCGTATAACTTGGGAGATTCCCTTATGAAATGGGCATACAAAAGCGAGATGAGGACCAAAGCACAGGTCAGCGATATTCTATGCCGCGAACGCTTTCCCAATCAGTATACTCCCGATGACGTGCGCGGAATGATATTCGCAAACAAAATGGATCTTGCCTATGAAATACTATCCAATTCCGGTAACAAGCAGTATTTCATTTTGGATGGAAGCTATGAGAATTTTTACTATGTTACCAACGACCAAAAAGGCGAGCTTCTTTTGAGATTTCTATGTGATGCAGAGCTGCGAGAGGAACTCGACGAGCTTGTGATAGGACATCTTGATCCACCAAATAATCGACTACTGTTTGAACACGATGCTCTTTTAGAGGACGGTACGCCGGTCCTTCTTGCGTATGATTGCGACCTCAGACGAATCAGCAAGTTTACGTCTATGCTCAACCTACAAGAAAGACACGGAGTGCTTATGTGCTTTGATTATCAAGCGGATACGCTTGGCAGATTTTGCGGGGCGCGTGTTACG
>JAZQSB010000169.1:0-5987 GCA_045629885.1 Eubacteriales bacterium
ATCCTTACTCCCCAGATGTTTTCCTATCTTTCTAACCTTTGTGGGAGACTCCACTTTTACAAGATATGACATATATTTGCTTCTTTTCTGCCGCTTTCCCCCTTGCGGCTTACCTGGTTTGAACTTTATCCTACTTTACTCTGCCGTCACAGAACGTTTCTGTATCTGCCACCGGGAAGCTGTTTTACCAAGCCCCGTATCTCAAGCAACGTCATAAGTGACAAAAGCCTTTGCATCTTCACTCCGCTTCTCTCCGAAATATCATCGGCGCAAAGTTCATCTCCGCCTATCGTTTGAAGCACTGCCCGCTCCTCCGGTGAGAGCTTATCAAGATATCCGTCAGGAAATAAAAATGCTTCTTTTTCCCGCTCCGGCATATCGCCGGCTTCTTCTTTTTCACACTTTACAGGCTGATTTTTCACCGGTACACCGATACATATACCGTAACGACCCTCATACTCCGCCATAACATCGTAGCCAGACATAACCGGTATCGCACCCGCACGTATAAGCTCGTTTGAGCCCTCTGCCGCAGTTTCAAATATTCCTCCCGGCACAGCAAACACATCTCGGTTCTGCTCAAGTGCAAGCGATGCGGTAATGAGCGCGCCGCTCCTTTTCGGTGCTTCAACAACAACCGTTCCGAGGCTTATTCCGCTCATTATTCTGTTTCTCATGGGAAAATTATATTTTGAGGGTTCAGTACCGGGCGGATACTCCGAAATTATTGTTCCCGACTTTTCAACCTCTGCAAAAAGACGCTTATTCTCTCTAGGATAGCAAATATCCACTCCGCAGCCGAGCACGCCTATAACTTTTCCTCCTGCACACAAAGCGCCACGGGCGGCACACGCGTCTATGCCTTTTGCAAGCCCTGTAACAACAAAACCACCGCACGCAGCAATCTCGCCTGCAATCTTCTCTGCAGCCGCCTTACCGCCGGAAGACGCGTTTCGTGTTCCGACAATCGCAACTGCGGCTTTCTCGTCAATACAAAGCTGCTCACCCTTTAAGTAAAGCACCGCGGGCGGGTTATCCGTATGCCATAGTCTTTCGGGATATTCCGATTCTCCATAAGCTGTTATTCTTATGTTTTTCCTTTCACACAGCAAAGCTATCTTCTTTGCTTCGGCAAGGTCCTTATCCGCCAAGGCATCTATTTCCTTTGCGTAAAGAGAAAGACATGCGGCCTTGATTGTGTCGCGGTCTGATGCATATACTGCATCAGGCGAGCCGAAATGCGATATAACCCGCTTTATCTTCATCGCTCCGAAAGGGAGCGCCAAGGACAGCCATATCCACTTTTCCGGATTAATCAAAACCACACCGCCCTTCCGTCGGATTTCTATCAGTTTTCGCTCATCTCATACATAAATATCGCCGCCGCAACAGAGGCGTTGAGAGATTCCGCCCCACCGCGCATAGGGATTATAATGCTTGCATCGCATACTGCAGAAACCTCACGTCTGACGCCGTTGCCCTCATTGCCGATAACCACGCCGGCACATGAAAGGTCAGTATCCGTCACGCTTTTCACGTCTCCGTAAAGCTCGGATGCATATATTCTCATTCCCTGCACACGAAGCTTTGGAATAAGCTCCGTAAAGCTTGCAGAAATCACGGGTACTCTGAAAAGAGAACCCATCGCCGCTCGGACGGTCTTTGGGTTGTATATATCCGCACATCCGTCTTCGAACACCGCATCAATACCCAACGCATCCGCCGTGCGTATTATAGTACCGAGGTTTCCTGTATCCTGAAGCCTATCAAGCAGGATAATACGCGAAAACGGCTTTTCCTCGCTTTTTCTCATACGGCAGGTGAATATAACATCCTGTGCACTTTTAAGCGTTGTTATGCTGTCGAGCACATCCTGAGTAACGAGCAAGACTTCAGCACCGGGAATTTCCGGAACCTCGCTGTACTTTTCAACAGAAAACAGCGCAGTTACAATCTCTGCTTTTTCCGCCATTGCCTCACGCAGGAGCTTTTCTCCATCACACACAAACTCATGTTTTTGGCACCTGAGTTCCCTCTCGCGCGAAAGTGCACGGATATATTTTACCGTCTTGTTCTGACGGCTTGTTATTATTTCTGTCATCGTCTCTTCTCCGCGGTATTTTACTTATCCGAAATAACTCCCAAAAGAACATCTGCCGCTTTTTCGTACTTTTCTACTATTCTCTCTTTTTCAAGACGCGACGGAGTTTTTATCTTTATCGCGGCGTAAATGCCGTCGCGGTGAATAATGCCGATTTCTTCTATTTTCGGAAGGTTGTCCACGCGGACGAAATATTCATTTTCACCGCCAAGACCGAAGCTCGAAAGAGGCTCAAATGCTCCTTCCTTCGCATACCACTCTGCATAACGCTTGTCAAAAAGGAACAAAAGCACCTCATCGTTTGCCATGCTGACAGAGATTTTATCAATGCTTGCAGCATTGTACTCATCAATGGCAAGCGCCTGATCGCCCGTACCCATAACGCTTTCGGTACAGAGCATCTGGTGCCCTACCTCTGCCTGCGGGATTTCTTCATCATCGGGACTTTCATCCGGCACCTCTATGAATGAGCCGAGGTATTCCGAAAGCTTTCCCATCTGCTCGGTATTTGCAAACACAGAGCCACCAAGAATATAATCAAGGTCGTTATACTCACGTTTTGTTACATCCGAAATAATTGTACATATCAGAACCACGGCAGTAATGGTTATAAACGTAGCTGTGCGGAAGTGGAACCAGTAAACATTGCAAAACCAATACTTAAGCTTCTCCCCGAAGCTTGCGTTCTCCATAAAACTCCCCGGTTTGAAAACCGCGAAAACATCGCGGGAGTCACGGCTTTTTTTCATGAGTTTACTCCTTTTCGGTCTTCATCGTCGGGAAAAGGAGAACATCGCGGATTGCCGCACTGTCGGTGAGAAGCATAGTCATGCGGTCAATACCAAAGCCGATACCGCCTGTAGGAGGCATACCGATTTCAAGAGCATTGAGGAAATCTTCATCCGTGGTGTTTGCTTCGTCATTTCCCTGTGAAAGCTGCTCTTCCTGATCGCGGAAGCGCTCACGCTGGTCAATCGGGTCATTGAGCTCGGAATAAGCATTTGCCATTTCCCAACCGTTCATAAAGAACTCAAAGCGCTCAACATACTCCGGATTCTCCGGCTTTTTCTTCGTAAGCGGTGAAATTTCAATCGGATGGTCCATAACAAATGTCGGCTGAATAAGATGTTCTTCAACAAATTCTTCAAAGAAGAGGTTGAGAATATCGCCCTTCTTGTGTCTGTCTTCAACCTTGATGTGTTTTTCCTTTGCAACTGCTCGTGCTTCCTCAAGCGTTTTAATTTCATTAAAATCAACGCCGGAATATTTCTTTACCGCATCAACCATGGTTATTCTCTCAAAAGGCTTTCCGAGATCCATCTCAACGCCATTGTAAACAATCTTTGTTGTTCCGAGAACCTCCTGCGCAACATGGCGGTACATATTTTCTGTAAGATCCATCATACCGTGATAATCGGTGTACGCCTGATAAAGCTCCATAAGCGTAAACTCGGGATTGTGGCGTGTGTCAAGACCTTCGTTTCTGAAAACGCGACCAATTTCGTACACGCGCTCAAGACCGCCTACTATAAGGCGCTTTAAGTAAAGCTCAAGCGAAATACGAAGCTTGAAATCTTCATTAAGTGCATTGAAGTGAGTTTCAAACGGACGTGCCGCGGCACCGCCTGCATTTGAAACGAGCATAGGTGTTTCAACCTCGATAAAACCGTTTGAATCAAGGTAACGGCGGATAGAGCTTATAATCTTCGAGCGCTTTACAAATGTGTCCTTGACCTCAGGATTCATAATGAGGTCAACGTATCTCTGACGGTAGCGGATATCTGTATTTGTAAGACCGTGATATTTTTCCGGCAGCGGCTTAAGCGATTTTGAAAGAAGCGTAAGCTCCGTTACGTGAACTGAAATTTCCTCTGTTCTCGTCTTGAATACAGTTCCCTTTGCACCGACAATATCGCCGATATCATATTTGCGGAACTTTGCAAAGTTTTCCTCGCCGATGTCGTTTATGCGGATATAAAGCTGGATTCTTCCCTTTAAGTCCTGCATATCGCAGAAGGAAGCCTTGCCCATTCCGCGGCGGCTCATAAGACGCCCTGCAACACAGACTTCTTTTCCCTCAAGCTCGTCATAATTTTCGATAATATCGGTTGAATGATGCGTCTGATCGTATTTAACAATTTCAAACGGATTTTCCCCCGCCTCGACCAGATTTGCAAATTTTTCGCGGCGAACGCGCAAAATTTCATTTAAATCCTCAACCGGTGCTTCGTTTACCTTGATTTCTTCCGTTGCCATTTTAAGTGTCCTCCATTTTTTATCTTATGCCAGACCGGACAGCACTTTGCTCCCGGTCAAATTCCAACGCACCGGGACGGAGTGTAAAATACACTCTGCCCCGGGCGAAAAAAATCAGTTTCCAATCTCGATGATTTTGTATTCAATTTCCCCGCACGGTGCTTCGACACTTACGATGTCGCCGACACGGCTTCCGATAAGTGCGTGACCGAACGGTGATTCGTCGGAAATTCTCCCCTTGTACGGGTCTGCTTCCTGTGAGCCGACAATCCAATACTCTTCTTCAGAGCCGTCGGAGATATCCTCAACCTTAACGTGCGAGCCTGTGTGAACCTCGTCCGTGCTTGCGGAAATTTCGATAATCTCTGCATTCAAAATGATGTTTTCAATTTCCGCTTCGCGTGAGAAAAGCTTTCCCTGCTCATTTTTTGCTTCGTCATACTCTGCATTCTCCGAAAGGTCGCCAAATGAGCGGGCTTCCTTTATAAGGTCTGCAACTTCTTTTTCGCGCACATTTTTCAGGTAATCAAGCTCAGCTTTGAGCTCCTCCAGGCGCTCTTTTGTAAGTTTGAATGTTTTAGCCATTTCCTGTCCCTCATTTTCCTATTGTATTTTTCTTTTCTACTATATAAAATGAAAATGTAATTGCAATGTATCATATTATAGTGATATAAGTTCAAAATGTCAAGCAAAAGATTTTAAAATTTGAATTTTTATTTTAAAAAATATTCGACTTTTATCTCTTTTTTTCTTAAAAATCCGCTTATTTCGAGTGTTTCGGCAAGCTGCGGAATTATTTTCTCCGGAATCCCTTGTGAAAATATTTCCGGTACGCTTACTGCGATATCCCCGAAATCTGCAAATATTTCCCCGAATTTTAAAAAATGTCCATCCCCTGTGAGGTTGACTTCGAGGAAATTCCCGTCCCTGCACTGCCCGATGCTTACACCTACATCACGGTATATCGCTTCTGCTATTTCATCAAATGAGGGACTTCGGACATACACGCTTCTGCGCGTTCTCAGTATTTGCTTCGCGCTCTCCACCACCTCAGAAAAGCTTCCTCCGCATATCACAATATCTGCGCAAATTCCGTTTGTCTCCGCAAAGCTCTGCGCGGCAAGCCCCGCCCTTTGTCTTATAACCCTCTCACCACCGCAGACAAGAGGCATTTTCCCTGCATGCAAATGCGCAAAATCCGCCTCAATTGCGCAAACCGACACCCCGATATCCGAAAAGGTTTTTATGCATTTTTTAAACCGACGTGCAAAACGGCGTTTTCCGGTGCTTTTGCAAAAAGACGCCTTGTATATCTCAACCGCACCAAATTCCGTCGTTTTGGTTATTTCAAAGCCGTAATTTGATACCTTATCCTCCGTGCACACCACTCCAATTTTCAACACACACCTCCGTCCCGACTTTCTTATTGATATGATATTATATTTTTCCGGATATATTACACAAAAAATATATTACTAAAGGGGATATGAAAAAAACTTAGTTTTTTTCACCCCTTTGAAACCTTCCTCACTTTTGGCAAAATACTGGCAGAAAAATGGCAAAATATTGGCAAAAATTTGGCACCGCAAAAATTTAATTGTGTGATAATATAATCACAAGCCTGAAAAAC
>JAZQSB010000170.1:0-1676 GCA_045629885.1 Eubacteriales bacterium
GCAATAAGTGCCGTCTGGCGCATATATGTGGATTTACCTGCCATATTGGGGCCTGTGATAACTGCAGTACTGTTGTCGGTGCAGTCGAGAGTCGTATCATTGGGGACAAACAGACTTGATGAAAGCACTTTTTCCACAACGGGATGTCTGCCGCCCTTTATGATAAGATTGTCCGAAAGGTTAATTTCGGGTTTTGAGTAATTGTTTTTAACAGCCGCTTCGGCGAGTGAACAGATTGCGTCGGACACGGAAATAGCGTGTGCGGTTTTCTCGATACGCTCCATCTCTTTTGCCACGCGGTTGCGGATATTTATAAACTCGTCGTACTCAAGCTGTACCAGCTTTTCCGATGCGCCGAGGATGGTGCTTTCAAGGTCCTTAAGTTCTGCCGTGATGAAACGTTCACCATTTGTAAGTGTCTGTTTTCTTATGTAATCATCGGGTACCATATCAAGATTTGAATTCGAAATCTCAATATAATAGCCGAACACTTTGTTGAATTTGATTTTAAGATTTTTGATGCCTGTTCTTTCTTTTTCCCTTGCTTCCATTTCGAGGATGATTTTTCCGCCGTCGTCTTTTATTGCACGAAGTCTGTCAATTTCCTCGTTAAAGCCTTTGCCGATAATTTTTCCTTCACGGAGTGAAATCGGACATTCGGGGTCTATTGCACGTGTGATAAGGTCGGCAAGGTCTTCAAGAGTATCAAGATTTGCCGCCTGCATTGAAAGAATAGTGCTTCTCATAGCGCAAAGCACCTTTGAAAGATAAGGGAGCTTTGCAAATGAATTTCCGAGTGCAAGAAGGTCCCTTGCATTGGCTGTTCCCATCGAAACACGGCTCATAAGTCTTTCAATATCGCTTATACCGCTGAGCGCTTCACCCAGATCCTCACGGAGTGACATTGAATTTACCAGTTCTTCAACGCCTGAAAGTCTGTTTGTGACGGATGCTGCGTTGAGAAGCGGACGGAGAACCCAATGCTTGAGCATTCTTGAACCCATTGACGTTTTCGTGTGGTCAAGCACCCAGAAAAGTGACCCTCTCTTTGACTTGTCACGCATTGTTTCTATAAGTTCAAGATTTCGTACACTTGCCGCATCAATATCGACATATTCCTGCGAAGTGTAGATGTTTATTGTGTGAAGATGCGGAAGATTTGTCTTCTGCGTTTCCACAAGATAGCTGATAAGTGCCGATGCGGCAATTCTTAGAAGCCTGTCCCCGATGTCATTTCCGTTGTGAAGCTGACCTGCAATAAGCTCCGTCGCATTTTTCTCCATTTCATTTGCATCAAAAGTGAATGAAAGTGCGTTCGTACGGCTTTGGAGATATTCGGTAATGCGCTTATTCTGCGAAGCGTTTCCGCCAAGAGCAATTTCAACGGGGGAGAAGCGGGCAAGCTCGTTTATAAGCTTGTCCACAGCACCGTCATCGTAAAGCACCGTGCCGAGCATTTCACCCGTGGAAACGTCTGCAAATGCAATGCCTGCATCGTTCCCCTCGCGGTAGATTGCTGCCATATAGTTTGTCGCCCTTGAATCAAGAAGTCCGTCGTCAAGGATTGTGCCGGGGGTTACAACGCGGATAATATCGCGCTTTACTATGCCTTTTGTTACTGTTTTCGGGTCCTCCACCTGCTCACAGATAGCAACCTTGTGCCCTTTTGCAACAAG
>JAZQSB010000171.1:0-4941 GCA_045629885.1 Eubacteriales bacterium
ATTGATAAGGTCATTTACAAGATGTAGCGGTTTGCCTTTCAGCATCTTTCCAAGCTCGTTTTCGCTATCGCAGAACTTCCGCATTGTTTTTGCATAATGAGCGCATTTGTCATATCGCTTTTCGTTTGGATTGATATTGCCGTAGTATAGTTCCTCAATAAAATTCATAACTTTCCCTCCAATCTATTTAGGTTTTAGGATAAAAGTCCTAACAAGGGCTTTTGTGGGGGTACAAATGCCGTGCTTGCTAATACTTACTTCAGCGAAAAAGAAGATCTCTATATAATATTTCTTCTGCTGAATGACGAATGTTGTTCATTGCACCAACCCACGACATTTGGTCTTTTGCTTTAAGTTCTTCGGTGATTCCTTGCTTGACCGCCATATCTTTTATAAGCCTATCAACCATTTTCATTGCACTTGTGTCAATTTCTTCAAGATATGCAAGCCAAGTTCCGTCAAGCATTTTCATTGAGTAGAAAGCGGGACGATTTTCTTTGATAAATATTGAGTGCAGTATTCCATACTTGCCGATGTTGTAGATTCCTTCGGGAGCCTTTAGGTTTGGAATGTAGTAATCACCGTTTCTTACATACTCAATTCCGTTTTCAATAAATTTTTCTTTCATAGCGTAACGCCTCCTTTGAATTTTGTATCTTCATTTTATCAGAAGGCAGTTGCTTTGACGAATGTGCGGATAAAAAAGAAAAGAGGAAAACCCATTTTACTGAGTTTTCCTCATCTTCTTACCTCGCAATGCTCGTATTCCTATCAACTGTCCTTAGGAACCCAATGCAAATAAGCGGGGCATTTTTCTTTATTAAAGCTCTACAAACTTGCCTGTCTCAGAAGATTCGTATGCAGCCTGAATTACGCGCTGAGCGTAGATTGCATCTGCTGCGGGAACCTCAACCGGAGCACCGTCACGGTGTGAACGACCGAAGCTGTCAAGCTCTTTGGTGTACATATTGCCAAACTCAACCTTGACTTCCATCTTCTTGACTTCGTTTCTCGTCTGCTGTGCATCATAGCCGAGAGAGCTGTCAGCAGCGATAACATCAATTGTGCCTCCCTCTTCCTGAGAAAGAGTGCCGTAAGCAACGATTGAGCCTGCTGTGCCGTAGATTTCAAGCTTGCTCGGCACTGCATCAGGAATGTTAAAGTTTGACTCAACATATGCAACAGCACCGTTTTCAAGCTCCATCATAAGAGAAGCCTGATCCTCAACCTCATAGGAGAAGGTGTTTGTCTTGCAGAAGGATGCAACACGCTTTGCCTTTGAGCCTGTGATGAAATGGAGAAGGTCGATGCAGTGGACACCCATATCCATAAGTGCACCACCGCCGGAAAGAGCCTTTACCTGACGCCATGCGCCCGGAATTTCCGGATACCAGCAAGAAAACTGTGCACGGCAATTGATAATCTGACCGATCTGACCGGACTGGACAATCTCACGGATTTTTGCGTTGATTGCATGGAAGCGCATAAGGAAACCTGTCGCAATCTTTACGCCCTCTTCCTCGCAAACGCGGAGAACTTCTTCACCATCTGCAATATCAAGGCAAATCGGTTTTTCGAGAAGAATATCCTTCTTTGCGCGAGCGGCATCAATAGCCTGCTCCTTATGGCAGTTAACCGGAGATGCGATGTAAACAACATCAACCTCAGGATCTGCGAGAAGTGCCTTATGGTCTGTGTAAGCGCGCTTTGCGCCGTACTTTACGCGAAGCTTTTCTGCCAGCTCGTCGTTGATTTCCATAACAGCAATAAGCTCTGCCTCATCGGAAAGCATCATACCCGGAAGAGTACGTCTGTCAGCAATACCGCCGGCGCCGATAACGCCCCATCTTACTTTTTTCATTATATGTTACCTCACTTAAATATCAATTAGTTGCACTCTGCAACGAGCGGACCTGCAAGCTCACGAAGGAAGAAGAGCTTACCTGCAAGAGTCGGCATATAGGAAGAAGTTATCCACGGTGTCGGACCGTAGCGGAGAGTCATCCACAGAGACATACCCTGCCACTGCATTCCGCGGGAAAGAGCACCGTCGCAGCCGCCGATGATGCGGTCAGACTGGAGGAACAATCCTGGACCGATTGTGTTTGCACGGCACGGAACAAGAGTTGTGCGGCTCTTAAAGCTTGTGATTGCGTTCTGCTCGATTGTGAGCGGGTGAAGCTTTGCACCGATGCGGTACATCTGGCTCTTCCACTCTTCTTCTGTTGCAAACTCACCTGCAAACTGCGGCTCCCAAAAAGCAATATGACACATACGTCCGATACCGAAAGTGGTGATAAGGCGTGCGCCCTCTGCCTTTAACTTTGCAATCTTTTCCGGATATGTCGGAAGGTTTTCCTTGGTTGCAAAGTTTCTCTGATTTTCCGGAACAGTCTTGTTTACCTTGCTGTAAAATGCATCGCGCATTGCATATGTAAATGAACCGGGGTTTGACGGGTCGAGTGTGTTGCCGTCTGCATCAGACCACTCATCCATGTTAAAGCCGTATACGTGAGAGCAGTCTACATCCCACTCGTTGAGGAAGTATGCTGCCCAGCGGTACATACCCATCGGACCTGCCGGAAGAATCATTGCAAGCTTAATGCCTTCATCGCGTGCCATTTTGATCTGATTTGCAATCTCATGCCCCATCATCATATCAAACTCTGCAACGTTGTCGCACTGCACCGGCTTAAAGTCCGGATTCCAGAAGCTCTGACGCTCAAAAATTGCTTCAGGTGCATTCGAGCAACACTTGTCAATCTTCTCAAAATCCCAGCCTTCTGGATAGAATCCCTCTAAAAGGGAGCCCTTTACTGTACTAATGAAATCCATAATTTTATCCTCCTTAAAATACGCCTTACGGCAAATGTCTCATTGTTGTCTGGCGAAGGTGTGCCTTACAGGTCTTGAAGCCTTCGGCATACATAACGCCGCACTGAAGTCCACGCGCACGCGTGCAGGAACGTACAAACTCGATAAAGTCAATCTTATCATGTTCACGCATCCAGACTATCTGACTTTCGTGGCATTCCACCGCAGAAAGCTTTTGGTCAATATAATCCGTAACATCAACATACATTTCGGGGACAAAGTTTGTTCCTGCAAGGTTATCCATATAGTAAATGGGAACAACACCGCCCATCGGTGCTCCGGTTTCCGGGAACATATGTCCGACGGTTGCGGTAAAGCTCGCTTCAAACACAAGCTGGCTGACCTGGAGATGGTCGTTCATGTAGTCATCCGGTCCATGTGTGATTATGAAATCAGGCTTGACCTCACGGAGAATTCTGACCATTTCGCGACGGGTATTTATATCGTCCGCATAGATCATACAATCTCCCACATTTACATTATAGACCTTCTTTACACCGAGAACGGCGCCGGCGTTTTCCGCTTCCTTTGTGCGCATTGCATTAAGTTCTTCCGGCATAATGACGGCATGCCCCATATCACCGTTGCAAACATGGCAGGTGTATACTTCATAACCTTCCTTGACCATGCGGGCAAGAGTTCCGCCGCAGCTGAGCTCGAGGTCATCAGGATGACATCCGACAGCAAGCACTCTCATTTTCTTCATTCCTTTCGGGGCGAGTTTTCACCCATACAAATCTATACGGAAAAAACGGACATGCGTCCGTTTTTTCACTGCATAATTTATTATAACTCTACTTTGTGTGTTTTGCAAGAATTTCTTTTACTGCAGCAATGCAGCGCTCGATATGTACCGGCTCCCATGACGGATGGAGGAAGAGGGAGAAGGTCTCATCGCGAAGAGCTTTTGCCTTCGGGCAGACAACGTCTGTATAGTCTGCAGACTTCGGATCTGTATACTCTGTAGACTTGAACGGGAACTGAGCAGAACCGAATCCGCCATGCTCCTTGTAAGCTTTCTCTTCGTATGCTTCCGGCCACTGAATGCCGTAGCACGGGATGTTCATAGCCATAAGCTCCTTAATCATACCGTCAGCCTTGATGTCAAGTGCATCGAGATCGAGGTTGATTGTGTACCACCAGTAAGAGTTCTTACGCTCTGCTGTGTTTGTCGGGAGCTTCTTGATACCCTTAAGACCTGTGAATGCATCATCGTACATCTTAGCATACTTATAGCGGCGTGCAAGGTTCCAGCTATCAAGTCTCTTAAGCTCGTTGATACCGATGAGAGACTGCATCTCTGTCATACGGTAGTTAAAGCCTACGCGGTTGTGGATGTACGGAAGCTTCTCTTCAAGAGCAAGCATGCTCATGCGCTTCTTAACATCGTAGCCGTGATCACGGAAGGAGCGGCACTCCCAGCCCACTTCTTCGTCGTTTGTAACAATCATACCGCCTTCGCCGCCGGTTGTGAAATGCTTGCTCTGGCAGAAGCTGAAGCAACCGACGTCACCGATGGTACCAGCCTTCTTGCCTTTGTATTCGCCACCGAAGCACTGTGCGCAGTCTTCGATAACCTTAAGGTTGTGCTTCTTTGCGATTTCGAGAATCGGGCCCATATCTGCAACGCCACCGTAGAGGTGAACAACAACGATACCCTTTGTTCTCGGAGTGATGCGATGCTCAATATCGTTCGGGTCAAGAGTATGATCATCGGTAACATCAGCGAATACCGGGATAGCACCTGCCTGAAGGATAGAGAAGGAAGATGCGATAAAGGAGTAGGACGGAACGATAACTTCATCGCCAGGACCGATGCCGAGAGCAGCAATAGCTGTATGGAGAGCAGCGGTACCGTTTGTTGTGGAGATAGCCATCTTTGCGCCGATCCACTCAGCCCACATCTCTTCAAACTGCATACCTACCGGACCTGTCCAATAGCAAACCTTACCTGTTTTGAGAAGGGCTGCTACCTGATCGGGTGTCTCGGGAGCAAGCTCCGGCCACATCGGGAAGCCAAGCTCTGCAATGCCGGCACCATTCATTACTTTTTCTTCTGCCATTTTA
>JAZQSB010000172.1:0-2841 GCA_045629885.1 Eubacteriales bacterium
CCATCTGCACCGCAGAAGATCCCACTCCCCTTCCTTTCGTTAAGATTTCAGACCCCACGGTCGAAATGACCTTCTCGGTAAATGACTCTCCTTTTGCAGGTCGTGAAGGTAAGTTCGTAACCACAAGAAATATAAAAGACCGTCTTGAACGTGAGCTTTTGAAGGACGTTTCCTTAAAGGTCACTCCTGCAGAAAACTCCTCCGATGCATTCATCGTATCGGGCAGAGGTGAAATGCACCTTTCAATCCTCATTGAAACAATGCGCCGTGAAGGCTACGAATTCCAGGTAAGCACACCCCGTGTTCTCCTCCGTGAGATTGACGGTGTTGAGTGCGAGCCGATGGAAGAGGTTGTTGTTGACGTTCCGGGCGACTGCAGCGGTGCCGTTATCGAAAAGCTCTGCTCGCGCAAGGGCGAGCTTCGCAAAATGTCACAGGTCGGCTCCCGAACGAGGATTGAGTTTATAATCCCCGCACGCGGTCTTTTCGGCTACAGAAACGAATTTCTTACAGACACAAAGGGAGAGGGAATCCTCAATTCCATCTTCCACGGCTATTCTCCGTCAAAGGGCGATATCCCGCGCCGTGCAACCGGTTCTCTCATCGCTTACGAAACCGGAGAAGCGGTCGGCTACGGTATATTCAACGTTCAGGACCGAGGCTCGATGTTCGTTTCTCCCGGCGACGACGTATACGCCGGTATGATTGTCGGCGTCTCCAACAAGGCAGACGATATCGTTGTTAACGTATGCAAGAAAAAGCAGCTTACAAATATGCGCGCATCCGGAAGCGACGATGCACTGCGTCTTGTTCCGCCGCGGATTCTCAGCCTTGAGCAGATGCTTGAGTTTCTTGCCGACGACGAGCTTTTAGAGGTAACTCCGGAATCCTTACGTATGCGCAAGCGTCTTCTTGACCACAGCGCAAGAATGAAGCTCCTTAAAGGAAAACAACAATAATTAACCAATTCGGAGGCGTAGTGCTTGAAACACGGATTTAAAATTAACACCGTGCGCGGTGTAACTTATCTTTCCGTCCCAGCTTTTGACAAAACCGGACTTGCCGTAACCTGCTTTTCGACCCGCCGCGGTGGTGTGTCCGCTCCTCCGCTTGATGCGATGAATCTTGGCTTTGGCCGCGGGGATGAAAAAAGCAATGTTCTCCGCAATTATGAAATTTTGGGCAACGCCGCAGACTTTTCCGGTCTGCGCACCGTTGCCTTTTCTCAGATTCACAGAGACGGTGTTTGCGTTGCGAAAAACTGCGATGCCGGAGAAGCTTTTTCTGCCTGCAAGCGTGAATATGATGCTGTGGTTACAAATACGCCGGGGCTTCCCATTGCAACTTACCACGCAGACTGCGTTCCGGTCTTTTTACTTGACACGAAATCACGCGCCGTTGGTGTTGCCCATGCAGGCTGGCGCGGCACGGCAATGAAAACACCTGCGGCTGCAATACGAGAAATGGAAAAAAGCTTTGGTTCAAATACACGCGATATTCTCGCGGCGGTGGGTCCTTCAATTGGGTTATGTTGCTTTGAGACCGACAGCGACGTTCCCGATGCGATGCTCTCCGCTTTTGGTGATGATGCCAAAAAATATATTATTTCCCACGGCAACGGGAAATATCACGTTTCACTTCCCGACCTCAACGTACTTTCGCTTCTTTCCTCCGGCATACCGGATGAAAACATAACCGTTTCGGATGAATGCACCTGCTGCAAAAATGACCTGTACTGGTCACACCGTGCAACCGGCGGAATCCGCGGTACAATGGCAGCAGTTATTATGCTGAAAGGAGAAAAATGATGAGAAAACTGCTTTATTTTATGCTCCTCTTTGCTCTTGTTTTATGTTCATGTGGTGTCGCGGAAATACCCCAAACAAATATTGCTGAAACGTCTGTTGCCGATGAAGTGTATACCCCTGACACCTCTACATTTGGAGTTGCATTCGCTTCAAACGAAAGTACAGACCCATACACAACTCAAAGTAAAATAAACTTTGAGCTTTGCGGACTTATCTGCGAACCGCTTTTTGAGGTTTCGGCAAGCTTTGAAGTATCTCCGGTACTCTGTTCGGACTACACATACGCTGATCGCGAATATACCTTTAATATAAAAAGCGGCGTAACGTTTTCTGACGGGAGTACACTTTCACCGTCGGATGTGGAATATTCACTCCGCGCGGCATCAGAGCCGGGCTCCTACTTTGCATCGTCCCTCTCCGTTGTTGAAAGCATCCGTGCATCGGATTCAAAAGGACACGTAAAGGTACGCCTGAAATACGACAATTCACGATTCCCCGCGCTTCTGGACATCCCGATTGTAAAATCGGGAACACGAAAAAATATGTTTCCTATAGGGACGGGGATTTACGCCCCGAAGGACAACAGAACAGCGCTCATCTTGCGCGACAACCATCACAGCGGCAAGAAGCCTCATTATAACGTTGTTTCGCTTCACGACGTTGCAAGTTCTGATGAGCTTGTGTTTGAATTTGACTCTCATAACATATCGCTTCTTACAAGCGACCCAACAGGAACTTCACAGCTTGTTCCTTCAAGCACGACAGAGCGCATAAGTGTCCCGTCGACGCTATTCCACTATGTAGGTTTTAACACAAGGAAGCCGCTTTTCTCGGATAAAAACAACCGCCGCCTGGTTGCACGGGCAATTGACCGCGCCGCTGCGGCAAGCGGAGACTTCGCACTTATGGGCAACGTCGCAGATTTGCCTATACACCCCAAAAGCACGCTTTATTACCACGCATTCGCAGAAACGCCTTCCTATCAGCCGGACACTCCGCTACCGTTCGCCGACTCTCTCACCATACTGGTAAA
>JAZQSB010000173.1:0-7307 GCA_045629885.1 Eubacteriales bacterium
ATTGTAACACCTGCAATTTGCCCTGCGGGTTTTTTTGATTAGCGTCTTGAAATTTGCACAAAATACAGGTATAATTGTATAAGTAGAAAATGGGAGGTGTCGTTTGGTGGATACCAATTTTGGAAATTACACGATAAAACTAAAAGAGATCATAAAAGAGTTTTCTCTTGAAATCATTTACGGACCGGACGGATATGAAAATATGGAGCTTGCTTCAACAGATATTAACCGCCCCGGACTTCAGCTTTCGGGATTTTTTAAAGAGTTTGACAACACGCGTACTGTCGTTCTTGGCAGGGTTGAAACAAGCTTTTTAAACACTCTGACTTCTGAGCAACGCACACAGCGGTTTGATGCGCTTCTTGCGCACAAGGTTCCCTTTGTTGTTTTTACAAGAAATCTTGAGGTGTTTCCGGAGATTATTGAGGTTGCAAAGCGGTATTCTACGCCGATTTTTCGCACACCTTACGTTACATCAAACTTTATGTCTGCGCTTATTGCGTATCTCAACGTTCAGCTTGCGCCGCGCATAACGCGCCATGGTGTTCTTGTTGAGGTTTACGGCGAGGGTGTTCTTCTTCTCGGAGAGAGCGGAATAGGAAAAAGCGAAACGGCGATAGAGCTTGTTAAGCGCGGTCACCGTCTTATTGCGGATGATGCGGTTGAACTGAAGAAGGTATCGTCTAAGAGTATTGTAGGCTCTGCACCGGAAATTATACGTCATTTTATCGAGCTTCGCGGTATAGGAGTTGTAGATGTGCGCAGAATATTCGGTATGGGCTCGGTCAAGCTTACTGAGAAGATTGACCTTGTAATAAATCTTGAGCTGTGGAAAGACGGCAAGCAGTATGACCGTTTCGGCGCTGAAACACAGTATATGGATATTTTAGGCATTGACATCCCATGCCTGACCGTGCCGGTAAAGCCGGGAAGAAACCTTGCAGTTATCATTGAGGTTGCTGCTATGAACAACCGCCACAAGAAAATGGGATACAACGCGGCGGAAGAGCTTTCGGCAAGAATAAGCAATAATTTTTATGATTAAAAAGATTTGATTTAAGGAGTTTTTGCGTTGAAGATAGGAATTGACTTAGGCGGAACAAATATTGCCGGAGGTCTTGTTGCAGACAATGGCGCGCTCGTTTACAAAACAAGCATCCCCACTGTTACAGAAAGCGAAGAAGCGCTTCTTTCCGCTATTGTGAAAGTTATAGAAACGGTACGTGAAAACGCCGGAGAAGCGGAGATTACCGCTGTGGGTATAGGGGTTCCGGGGCATGCTGATGATAAGACGGGAACGGTTGTTTACTGCAATAATATTCCATTTGTTAATACCGACCTTGCAGGGTACGTTAAGAAGAAAACGGGGATTGCCTGCACTATCGGAAATGATGCCAACGCCGCGGCACTTGCCGAGGTGCTTTTCGGCTCGGCAAAGGAGTTTAACAATGCAGTTATGATAACGCTCGGAACAGGCATCGGTGCGGGTATTATTATCGACAACAAGATTTTTTCAGGCGTAAACGGCTCGGCTGGAGAGCTTGGACATATATGCCTGTATCCGGACGGAATGGAATGCAATTGCGGTCGCCGCGGCTGCTTTGAGCTTTACGGCTCGGCTACGGCACTTGTGCGTCAGACAAAGGAAGCGATGCAAAAAAATCCCGAAAGCAAGATGTGGAAGCTTGCCGGAAGTATTGAAAAGGTAAACGGAAAAACTGCTTTTGACGCAATGCGCGAGGGAGACAAAGCAGGAGAAGAAGTTGTGACGCAGTATGTAAGATATCTTGCAGCGGGCGTGCTTGACGTTATAAACTTCCTCTGCCCGGAGGCGATTATCTTCGGCGGAGGCGTAGCAAAAGAGGGAGAAACGCTTCTTTCCCCAATACGCGAAATAGTAAAGGTTGAGTGTTATTCCAACTACGGAAAGCAGACGAAGTTCATTACAGCAGAGATGGGAAATGATGCAGGTATTATAGGCGCTGCATTTTTGGGAGAGTAAATTTTATGCTTAGTGAGAGTTTAAAGGCGGAGTTTTTAAATCTCCGCCGTGCGCATATCGGGCGCGAATTCGGCTTTTTAAATGATACGCAAAGGCGCGCGGTCTTCAAAACGGAAGGCCCACTTCTTTTGCTTGCGGGTGCAGGAAGTGGAAAGACGACGGTTATCATCAACCGCATTGCAAATATAATTAAATACGGAAACGCTTACAATTCCGATGAGATTCCCGACAGAATAACGGATATGGACGTTGAAATTCTGCGTGAATACATAAAGTCCGGAGATGACTTCTTAAAAGAAAGCGCAGAAAACATCTGTGCCCTAAACCCCGCTCCGCCGTGGCAGATTATCGCAATAACATTTACAAACAAAGCAGCAAATGAGCTTCGAGAGCGCCTTTCCCGAGCTGTGGGCGAGGAGAAGGCAGACGATATCTGGGCTGCAACATTCCATTCCGCGTGCGTGCGCATTCTCCGCCGTGATATAGACAAGCTGGGGTATGATTCGTCGTTCACGATTTATGATGCGGCAGATTCCGAACGCGTTATAAAAGACGTTCTTGCGGAACTGAATATTGACACAAAGGCATTCCCTCCACGTGCGGTGCAAACGGTTATCAGCCGCGCAAAGGACAGTATGCTGTCCCCTTCTGCGTTTGAAAATGATGTTACAGGAAACTTTCGCCTTGAGAAAATTGCAGCAGTGTATAAAAAATATCAAGCGCGGCTTCGCGGCGCAAATGCGCTTGATTTTGATGATATTATAATGCTCACGGTAAATCTTCTTTCCGAGCACCGCGACGTACTGGATTATTATCGCAGAAAGTTCCGATATGTCCTTGTGGACGAGTATCAGGATACGAACCACGCGCAGTATCTTCTTGCCGCACTTATTGCTGGAGGAAGTGGAAACATCTGCGTTGTCGGCGATGATGACCAGAGCATTTACCGCTTTCGCGGTGCGACGATTGAAAATATTCTGAATTTTGAGGAACAGTTCAAAAACGCAGAGGTAATCCGCCTTGAGCAGAATTACCGCTCGACCAACAAAATTCTTGAAATTGCAAACAGCGTTATTAAAAACAATATGGGAAGAAAGGGCAAAAACCTCTGGACAGACAATAACGACGGTCCGCTTCCTGTTGTTTATCATGCGGAAAACGAACGCGATGAAGCCGAGTATATTGCAGAACATATCCTTGCTGCAAAGGCGGCGGGCGCAACCTTTTCCGACTGCGCCGTTCTTTACCGTACGAATGCACAGTCGATGCAGATTGAACGTGTTCTTAAATTTAACGGAATACACGCCAAAATCGTCGGCGGAAAAGGGTTTTTCGAGCGTGCTGAGGTTAAGGATATGCTTGCATATCTCTGCGTTATTTCAAACCCGACGGATACGCTTCGCTTAAAGCGCATCATAAATGTTCCGTCAAGAAAAATCGGCGATAAGACAGTAGAGACTATTGAGCTTCTGGCGCAGCGAGACAACACATATGCTTTTGACGTAGTTTCGCGCGCGGACGAATATCCGGAGCTTTCAAGAAATGCAAATGCTCTCAGGGAATTTGCATTTGTTATAAACACGCTTCGTGAAAAGCTTGGTGAGACAGAGCTTGGTGAGATTTATGACGAGCTTGTGGAAAGGACGGGGTACACCCAATATCTTCTCGCAGAGAAGGACGGGAAAGAGCAGACAAGACTTGAAAACGTGATGGAACTAAAATCCTCCATAATCGAATACGAAAAACAGGAAAATGCATCACTTGCAGGCTTTCTTGAGGAAGTTTCCCTCTTTACTGACCTTGATAATTTTGACAGCAGTGACGACAACGTTACGCTTATGACAGTACACAGCGCGAAGGGTCTTGAGTTCCCCATCGTCTTCATTGCGGGACTTGAAGAGGGAATGTTCCCGAGTCTGCGCGAGTTTGACGAGCTTGAAATTGAAGAAGAAAGGCGCCTTTTCTATGTTGCCACAACGCGTGCAAAGCGCGAGCTTCATATGATATACGCACACACCCGTCTGCTTTTCGGTCAGACGAAGTACGGCAAGAAATCGAGATTTCTCTCCGAAATACCTGCAGGGCTTATTGATGAAAAAGGCTTTGAGCCGCAGACGCGTTCATGGAGCTTCGGTGATGATTTCGGAAATGCATGGAACCCAAATACATCGTTTGGTGGCGGAGAAAGAGTGAGAAGACCTCGGGAAAGTCCAGCTAACCGGTCGGGAGAGGAAATCCGTCCGAGAAAGAAAACAACCTCAGGATTTTCCTCATCATTTACAGGTGGCACACAAAAAGCAGACTCCCCTGCTGCGTGCAATCTGTCTGCGGGAGACCGTATTTTGCACAAGGCGTTTAAAGAAGGTCTTGTTATTTCGTCAAATCCTGTAGGCGGAGATGTTCTGCTTGAAATAGCGTTTGATTCAGTCGGAACAAAGCGCCTTCTCTATAAAACAGCATCCAAATTTATAACAAAGCTATAGAGAAACAGAAACACCGATTATCGGCGCAGCCGGTAATCGGTGTCATTTTATTTTTTATAGATGGCAATGCCAAATTCAACGGAACAGGAAAGCCGAGTACAGGTTAAAAGCTTTCCCTTGTCGTTTTGTGATGTGCGGTGGAAATAGGGTGTCATTTCAAATAAAGAAAAAATTTCCTGAGCGCTTTCCAGCTCAATTCTGTATTTAAGTTCACGCATTTCTGCGATGACGAATTCTTCTTCTTGCGGTAAAACCGGGTTTTCGTAAGGTTCGTCATAGATGCGCTCCTTAAGCTCCCACAGATGCCGCGCAAGAGGATAAACGCGGATTATCACACCGCCATCTTTCAAAATGCGTGAAAATTCATTTGTGGAAAAGGGTGCAAAAATGTTTATGAGTACATCTACGCTTCCACTCGCAACCGGAAGGTCGGAAGTGCTTGCCACAGCAAGGAAAATTCCGCTGCCGCGGCGGCGGGAATATGCAAGCGCCTCTTTTGAGATGTCAATTCCGATAACCTCCGCGCACTTTTTTGCGTCCGAAAGCCTTTTTAAAACATCAAAGGTGTATTTACATTCGCCACAGCCTGCATCCAGAACCCTTGCGTTTTGAGGGGCATACTTTAAGACACAGTCACATATTTCATCAGAAAGCTTGTCGTAAAAACCGCGGTTTAAAAATTCCGCGCGCGAGGCAATCATTTCTTTGCTGTCACCGTGCTGGGAAGAGCTTTGTGACATCAGAAGATTCACATAACCCTTTTTTGCAATGTCAAAGCAGTGACCGTTTTCGCATTGATAAGATTTCTTATGGCAATCCAGTTCCGCCCCGCAGACAGGGCAGATAAAGCATGATTTCTGCATGAAAACACCCCTCCGTTTCAGTTTTGCTTGCGGACGATGGTGTATTCATCACCGGGATGATAATAGGGACATCCTCGCTTTGAGTAAAAATCAAATTTTTGCGCATCGTCTTCATCCATATCAATAAGGCAGAAATAGTCGCCGTATTCCTCGTCATATTCGTAATTTAAGCAGAATTCGCACATTGTTCCATCCATCAGAATTATTCCTTTCGCATTTCGACTTTATCCATTATCCGTTTTAAAAATGTAGTCGGTTGTTTTGAAAAGTCGGCATAGGTGAAGGAAACCCGCTCCTTCCCTGCCTGTGTTACGCATATTTTCCCACCATCAAATAAAATATCGGCATTTCCGCAAGAAATTTTGCGTGAGTTGTCTTCTCCGGAAATGCAGGAGGCTATTTTCTGGTAAAGCATATGCTCCCCACGGGAGGAAAGCATAAGCTCCGGTACCGCACGGCTGTTTTCCAGAAGATAGCGTGTTGTCATTATATTTATCAGATCATGCTCGCTTGCCGCAACAGGCGACGGAAGCGTTTTCCATTCTTCAATATCAAAGCGGTAATACATCTCGCGTGAGTCTCTCGGGATTTCCGTTATCTCGTATCTAGGAACAAGGCTGCAACGGCTGACCTTACCGTAAATGCTTATTCCGGCATCTGTACCGAACTTATGATTAGATTGGTATATTGCAACATAACGAACCGGAAAATCATTTTGCGAAAGACGGACTGCGGGAATGTGGTAGAATTTGTGTTCGAGGCACGTTTCAAGCTGAGGGCGGTTTCTCAGCGTACCCACAAGCACATCGCGCGCCTCACCGTGCGCGGCAGCCTCGGGCAGGGGCGGTTTTTCCCTGCGGTTAATAAGCTTTTTGGCGAAAAAGATGATAAGAACCGTCGCACAGGAACATAAAAACGCACCGAGAAGAAGCTCAAAAAGCGACAGTTCAAAAATCATATGTCTACTCCTCCCCGATGCATTGTTAAAATGTGTAAAATTTACTTATATTATAAAATAGCTTGACGTAAAATGCAAGGTTTATTTGCCTTTGTACAGCACGCACAAAAAAGGCCAAGGCGGTCTTTTCCATTTTATGTGAAAAAAATGTTGATTTTCGCACGGTTTTGGAATATAATAATTTGTAAGAGTTTCAAAGCAAACTTGATTAATTTGCAGATAGTGTGCACCCGTAAGGGTGAGATCTGTTTCATAATAAAAAAGGAATGGTTCAATGATTTGCAACAATATTCTTGATGCGATAGGCAACACTCCTATTGTCCGCCTTTCGCGTATAACACAGCCTGACAGCGCCGAAATCCTTGTAAAATTTGAAGGACTTAACGTTGGAGGGTCTATAAAAACAAGAACTGCTTATAATATGATTCGTGATGCGGAAGCGCGCGGGCTTATAAATGAAAATACAGTCATCGTAGAGCCGACGAGCGGGAATCAGGGCATAGGTCTTGCTCTTGTCGGTGCCGTGCGGGGATATAAAACGAAAATCATTATGCCGGATTCCGTCAGCGAAGAGCGCCGCAAGCTTGTAGAGCATTACGGTGCAGAGGTTGTTCTTGTTCACGATGCGGGAAACATCGGCGATTGCATTGAAGAGTGTTTAAACCTTGCACTTTGTATGCGCGATGAGAACCCCAATGTGTTCGTTCCTCAACAGTTTGAAAACCCCGCAAATCCGGAAATCCAGCGTTCTCAGACGGCACAGGAAATTCTTGCCCAGGTGAACGGTCCGATTCACGGCTTCTGCTCGGGAATAGGTACGGGCGGAACGATTACCGGTATCGGAGAGGCGCTCCGTAAAAAAAATCCCGATATGACAATCTGGGCGGTAGAACCGGAAAATGCAGCAATTCTTTCCGGAGGCTCTATTGGTACTCATGTGCAGATGGGTATTGGTGACGGTGTGATTCCTGAAATTCTGAATCAGAACATTTATGATGGTG
>JAZQSB010000174.1:0-1709 GCA_045629885.1 Eubacteriales bacterium
TAGGTCTGTACTCAACGCAGAACTTTCCATAAACACTACGGAGGACGTCTTCGTACAGCTTTTCATTTTTATCCGCTACATCAAGTCCGAGAGAACTATACATTTTCTCCTTGTGCTCTTCTTTCGCGTAAACGTAGAGAACCTTTTCAAGACCGCCGGTGTTTCGTTCTACATTCTCTTTAATATCCTTTTTGAGCTGTTTCAACAAATCATTGAAATCACCAAAAAGGGTTTCCATCTGCTTGATGAGTTCGTTTACACGTTCCTTCAAAGCAGTCAAAACAAGTTGAGTCAGAGCTCCGGTTTCATACTTGCGGCACAAATTAACGTTCTGCGCATTGAAAGCCTTATACTTGCGAATGAAATGCCGAACCTCGCCCGTAGTGGTGATCGGTCCTACCTGCTTCCAATACCCGTCCAAGGTCTCTTTGATAAACAGAGTAATGGGATTGTCAAAAGAAATTGTATCATCGCCTTTTTTTGCTTTATCTCTTTCTTTGTCAACTTTCAACTGTTCCAAGCGCTGATTGATTTCCACGGACAACTTATACAGCAAATATCTGGCTGCAATCGGATGTACAAAATGATACTGATTGTTCGCATCGCGCTTACGGAAGAAGCCATAAATCGTTTGCTCGTCGGCTTTATTAATTGAACCCATATCCAAGGGAACTATCGCTCTGAGAATTTCATCGGCGTAACTCTGTTTCTTTTCGTCAAATTCGCGAAGTACGCTTTCGACACGCTCCTCTTCCTTCTTTCTAACGCCTTGCAATTTCGTTTCCATAGAAGCACTTGCTTTTGCTTTCTCGGGATCGGGCAATTCATTGCCAATTTTGGCAATCTTCTCTGTTCCACCGTTTGCAGTTACAGAGTTATTAATCGTTTCATCAAGAGTTTCAAAGAACGCTGCAACCTTGCACTTATAGTCAACAACAGTTTCCTCCTCATTTGCACCCGACTCTCTTTTTTCGTCAAAAATATCGTTCTTGATCGATACGAACAAACGATCGCCAGGTCCAACCTTTTTCTCCGTTTTCTGAGATTTTTCATCAAACAGTTTAATATAAGTCTTGGCTACGTCTATAGGATTGGAAATATAAGCGCCGTCCTTTTCTTTGTTTCGCTCTTCTTCTTTCATATCGGAAATCTCAGCATCCAAACGATTCCATCCTTGAGCAACAGAATCGTATGCAGCCCGCAGAGCGCAATATTCTCTAACATCTTCTACAGGGAACTGAGCCTTTGCCGTGCCGCAGGAACCAAAAACAGGTTCAAGATTCTTTTCAAAGGAACGGTAAAGGTTATCCTCTACGGAAACCATCTCGTTGATCATGGGTGCGTACAACTGCATATAGATCACCTGAGCAACCGTTTCCTCATAGGTATTGATGCTGTCAAATGCAGCACCTCTGGCATCCACGTCATCAATGAAGAATGCGAAGTCAAAAATAGGCTTTTTGGGAGGATTCTCACTATCAAACAAACCGGGGATCACAATGGGACGCTCCGGCTTATAATTGCCTTTGATAAGTCGGAGGCCAAGCGGTCTTAGGATGACAACATTCACACACAACTCCTTGGCCCACAGAACGACATGGCTACGATCCGACTTAATGAAGAATGCGAAGTCAAAAATAGGCTTTTTGGGAGGATTCTCACTATCAAACAAACCGGGGATCACAATGGGACGCTCCGGCTTATAATTG
>JAZQSB010000175.1:0-9704 GCA_045629885.1 Eubacteriales bacterium
CGTGCTTTCATACGTATCATGCGGGGTGTGAAACGGCTCTACGCTCAGGCTGCCCACCGTTGTTTTCTCTCCGGCATATACACATTTTACTTTACCAAAAAGCGCCTCAATACGTTCTCCGATTCCTCGCGCCGTTCCGCATGAGGCATAAACGGGAATGTCTGAGCGCGAAAGAAGCTTTTCCAGACCACAGATATGGTCGCCGTGTTCATGTGTGATAAAAATGGCATCTATTGCGGACACACCAAGCCCCAGCATTGAAAGCTCACGAATGATACGCGTGGCAGAGATGCCTGTATCAACAAGTATATGCGTATTTCCGTCGGATATGTATGTACAGTTTCCGTTAGACCCGCTCGCAAGCGGACATACCTTAAGCATTGTAAATCTCCCTTTTATCAATAAAGGAACGGCAAAATTTCCGTTCCTTTGTTTCATCTATTGTGCCTTTGCCACGGGCATATTGTCTTCAACCATTTTTATGTGCGCACCAAGCGATGTAAGCTTCTCTACGATATGCTCATATCCGCGCTCAATGTGGAGAATATCCTCAACCTCTGTTATTCCGGTAGCTGCAAGACCCGCAATGACAAGTGCCGCGCCCGCGCGCAAATCGCATGCACGAACAGGGGCACCGGTAAGCGAGTCAACGCCTTCGACAACGGCGGTCTTTCCGTCAACCTGAATCTTTGCGCCCATTCTTCTAAGCTCTTCAACATACTGGTAACGGCTGTCCCACACGCCCTCGGTAACGATGCTCATACCGTTTGCAAGGGTGAGAATAACCGTGGCCTGTGGCTGCATATCCGTAGGAAAACCGGGATACGGAAGAGTTTTTATATTTGTATTTGAGAGAGGCTTTACGCGCTTTATCAGAAGTGAATCATCGTGTTCAGTAACTTCAACACCCATTTCAATAAGCTTTGACGTTATGCAATCAAGATGCTTTGGTATGATGTTGCGGACAAGCACCTCTCCGCCAGCTGCGGCAACTGCCGCCATATATGTTCCTGCCTCAATCTGGTCCGGAATAATCGTATATGCGCCGCCTTCCATCTTCTTTACACCGCGTACTTTTATAACGTCTGTACCTGCTCCGCTGACATTTGCGCCCATAGAATTGAGAAAGTTTGCAAGGTCAACTATGTGCGGTTCCTTAGCCGCATTTTCAATAACAGTTGTTCCGTCTGCAAGAACTGCCGCAAGCATTGCGTTCATTGTGGCGCCGACGGACACAACGTCAAAATATATTGAAGATGCAGTTAGCCTGCCGCGAGACTCTGCAATTACATATCCGTTCTGGACATCAACCTCAGCTCCAAGAAGCTTAGACGCCTTGGTGTGCTGGACGATCGGACGATCACCAAAATTACAACCACCGGGCAAGGCAACCTGCGCCGAGCCGAAACGTCCTAAAAGCGCACCGATAAGATAATACGATGCACGGATTTTTCTTGCCATGTCGTAATCCGCACGTGTAGTACGGATTTTTGCAGCATTTATCTCAACACAATTGCGGTTTATAAGCCTGACATCCGCACCGATATCGCGCAAAAGGTCAAGCATAAGCGTTACATCCCTGATTTCCGGGATGTTGTCTATTCTGCATGTACCATCGACAAGAAGAGCCGCGGGTATAATCGCAACAGCTGCATTTTTTGCACCACTTATGGTAATTTCACCGCGCAGCTTGTAGCCGCCTTCTATAACATACTTCGTCAATGCCGGGCACCTCTTTTTCCAATCATACTCATTTATCATTCTGCCAAAAAGCAAGTGTTTTTAATCATAAAGAGGATAAATTTCAACTTTGAAATCCACCATTTTAAATTATAACAGAATTCTTCTCAAAATGCAAA
Organism: Eubacteriales bacterium; assembly: GCA_045629885.1. Lineage (GTDB taxonomy): Bacteria > Bacillota > Clostridia > Oscillospirales > JAAYXM01 > SIG480. The sequence goes on from JAZQSB010000175.1 coordinate 1,860, forward strand.
GATTATTTGTATATTTTGTAAATTTTTTATATGTTCACAAATTTACCACTTTGCATATCAACGTAAAAGACGCCCTTATCGGTTGTCACACAAAGCGTTGGCGACATGGAAACCCTTCCCGCAGCTGGAGTTTTGGATATATATCCGAGCGTTACCGAAGAAATCTTCAAAGGACACAGTGCTTCTTTTACCGCACCATCGGCAAAAGAAAGCATAAGCGCTGAGGTTTTCATCACGGTTCCGTCTGTTGGAACACGCATACCCTTTCCGATGAATCTGCCGGACGCAATTACGCTTCCCGATGCGGATATTTTTACCTCTATTCCGCAGTCAAACACCGGAACGCCGGAGAACATCTGAGAAATACCGATGCTGTATCCGCCCTCATCGGTGCGGCATATATAATCGCGCAAACCACCTGTTACGGCAAAGCTTCCTGCAACTGCTTTTGCGAGAATCTTTGCCTCATCCTCGCTTTCCACACTCTTTCCGGACTCGTATATAAGCGAAAACGCATCATTGGAAAACATTATGCTTCCGCCCTCGCCGAAGTATGTTATATTCTCTCCGTTTTTTTCCTCGGTCACCCTGCCGAAAAACGATACAGCAGCTTTTTCCATATCTGTTTTCCTTTGGAGAACAGCAGGCCGGATTCCCACAGAATCAAGCGGAACAAGTTGCTCATCCACTGCTATTCCCTGCGCAGTAAGAATATCACAGACCTCGGCGCGCAGTGACATTTCGTCACGTCGAACTCCATTATCGCGCGATATATATACCACAAGAAGAAATATATCGACTGCAAGAAGCAACGTTATAAGAATTGTTTTAGCCCTCGACCAGTTCATTTTCATTCTCCTTTTCGGACACGATAAACCACGACGGAGACATCACTGTGTTCCCCGCATCGGTATACCGTAAGCTTACATCGCCTTTTTTGGCTGTTGCGGAAACCGCTGCGGCCGCAAGACGCAAGCTAAGAACATCTGCGCTCTGGGATGTCACATCATATCCCCGCAGATTGGCCCTGACATCACTTATCATATCTCCGCGAAGACTCACTCTTACAAAATACGAGCTTGCATTCATATCTACCGGGATTCCGTTAATATGCCTCCCGAAAACTATCTCGGCTTCGTCGCCGTTTTCCAACGCCGACATAAGATATATGCCTCCACTTCCCGGAAGCTTCGATGCTAATGTTGCAGCAAGGCTTCTCGCCGCCTCAGTCTTTTCGGAAAGAAGCGCACGCTCACCTTTATGCTCAACGCTTATACCTATCGTTTCATCTGCTTCCTCTCGCGGATCGGTGTATGACACCAGACCTGCAGGTGATATCTTCATCGTTACCATATCAGCAATATAAACCTGCGTTCCATCTGCCTCTGAGTACGTACCCGGAGAAACATCACTTAGCGAAAACGCCGCAAGACAACCTTCCGCAACAGAAGCAGAAAATGCCTCATATGTGTTGTATGCTGAAATCACAGGGGGTTTTGACGTTGCGGATGAAATCACGGTTTCCGGACTTATCGCCTCAAAGTCCTTCACATCGCTGTTACCGGCAAGAATAGCATCGGGTGCGCTTACACCCGCGGCAAGCGACATCAGTTCCTCCGAAGAAACAGAAGTGCTCACTGAATATACTTTATTTATGCCCGGGTTTTTAACATATAATCTCACGTTTCTTTCCTCTGTGGAAAGCATGTAATACCTTCCTGAATAGGAATTACTCTGCGCATCGGTGCCGAGCCATGTACAAACTGCTCCTACTGGAACATTTCCGAAATAGTCAAGCAGAACGCATTCTCCCGAAAGCCTCTCTTCCCACACTTTGGCATCCACCGGCTTCATATCACCGTGAAAATCAAACACCCGCACAAGAAGCGCACGCAAGGATTTGTACGCTGCATCAGTTCTTTCGCTTTCATAAACAGATGCGCGGCAAAATCCGTCACCCTTTACATAAATGCTCATAGGGCGTATTCCGAACGCATCAAGGTCGGCACCCTTGCCCTCGCCGGGACTGTGAAAGCTCATATCTATACCAAAGAGATTATCTGTTCCTACGCTTTCAAACGGGCTGTCGAAAAACCATACGGCATAGGTCAGATACAGCATTCCCACAAGAAGAAGGCAGATGAACACATTTTTTATTTTTTCCTTGGTCGTGTTCATTCTTCTTCCACCGTTCCTTCCTTCGAAAGAATTACAGATGCCGTTGTCCCTTTGCCATAAACACTTTCTATCTTTATTTCACCGCCGTGGTGCTCTGCAATTTCCTTTGCAATGGCAAGCCCGAGACCGGTTCCACCCATTTCACGGCTTCGCGCCTTATCAACACGGTAAAATCTCTCAAACAGACGCGGAATATCCTTCTCAGGAATACCGATTCCGTTATCTTTTACTGTTATTTTTATAAATTCATCGCAGTTTTCTGCAGAAAAGTCAATTTTCCCGTCCTTGCCGGTGTACTTTACTGCATTCGAAAGAAGGTTTATGAACACCTGCTCAATGCGTTCGCGATCACCGTAAAAATCGGGAAGGGACGCATCTACCGAAAGCGTAAGCTTATGCCCGCAGCGCCGCGCTTCCATTTCCATAGCGCGGTAAGCATTCTCCACGCTCTTGCGCATGGAAAACGTTTCGTGCTTCCAGTCCATCTTTGCACTGTCAAGCCGTGAAAGCGTAAGAAGGTCTTTTACTATTCTCGTCATTCTGTCCGTTTCGTTGAGAATAACATCAAAGAAGCGTTCACGCATCTCGGCGGGGGCATCTGGCGATTCTGCAAGAGTTTCTGTATAACTTTTCACATTTGTAAGCGGAGTGCGCAGCTCATGCGATACATTTGCAACAAACTCACGGCGCGAATTTTCAAGCTTTGCAGCCGTTGTGAAGTCATGAATAATGGCAATAACGCCGCCGGCTTCCTCTGCCTCAGTTCCGAAGCGCGCAAAGCTTACCTTGAGGGTCTTTTCGCCGGTTTCCATGCTATATTCCTCAAAGCTTCCCTCCATACCTGAAAGTGATGAGAAATCTACGCCAAGATCTTTAAAAATTTCCGGATATGTCTTGTCTTTTTCCACATCAAAAGACAGCATTTCAACTGCCGCCGGATTGTGGTGAATAAGCGTTCCATCACCGGAAAATGCCGTTACGCCGTCGGTCATATAAAGAAAGAGCGTGTCAAGCTTGTTGCGCTCATCCTCAACCTTTGCAAGAGTGGTATTAAGCGCCGCCGCCATATCGTTGAAAGTTTCGGTAAGTGTTCCTATCTCGTCGTTTGACTCAACCGCAAGCTCACATTCAAGCTCACCCATTGAAAGCTTTTTTGCACCCTTTGTTATGTTCTCAATCGGGTTTGTTATCGTTTTTGCAAAGAAAAAGCTTAAAATCACTGCAAAAAGGAGCGCGAAAACCATCGTTCGCAGAATGATCATAAACATCGATGCCGTAAGGCGTTGTTGATCTTGTTTTGTGTCCTTTATATAAACGATGTATTTTACTTCATTGTCAACAACTATCGGGTTTGCGCGGTCTATATATCCGCTGGATATCCGCTTTTCCTGACCTATTTTCCCGCCGAGCGCGGCGATGATTGCAGGGGTTCTTACAACCTCGTAGTCATTTGAACCGAAAAGTGTCTGACCCGTTTTTCCGTCGAGTATGTAATAATTGCGGTATCCGCTTATTCTCATTGAAGCGGAATACGCCTCAAGCGCGTGAGAAAGCCTTTCAGCTCCGTTTTCTGCCTTCGCTTCGTTTTTGAGCATAGCAAAGACCTCGGCATTGAAAACCGAGTTCATTTGCTCTGTAAAATCATCAAAATAGTACACCGAAACCTGATTAAGCATAAAAGTTCCGACAATTACCATTACCGAAACAATAAGCAGCACGAGCACAAGCACGAGCCTCATCTGAAGCGAACGCATAGGGCAAGAACACTCCCTCTTTAGTCAGAATATAATTAATCCGCAAACATATATCCCGCACCTCGGCGCGTTACTATACGCACCGGATTTGCCGGATCGTCCTCAAGCTTTTCACGAAGGCGGCGCACCGTAACATCAACCGTGCGCAGGTCCCCGTAATAGTCGTACTTCCAGACATGTTCCATAAGCTCCTCACGTGAGAAAACCTGATTGGGCTGTGTTGCGAGAAACTTTATAAGATCAAACTCGCGTGGAGTAAGTTCAAGCTTCTCCCCATTTTTCTTCACGTCAAGGCTCTTTAAATTTATTATGATATTGCCAAACACAAGGCGGTTTTCATCGCCTGCATCCTCAATCTCGGTTGGGGATGCCACGCTTCTTCTAACGTTTGCCTTTATTCTTGCCATAAGCTCACGCATCGAAAACGGCTTTGTTATATAGTCATCCGCACCAAGCACAAGACCAAGAATTTTATCAACCTCTTCTTCGCGCGCCGTAAGCATAATTATTGGCACATTAGAGGTTTTTCTCACTTCCTTGCATACCTCAAAGCCGTCAAGCTTCGGCAGCATAACATCAAGAAGAATAAGGTCAGGTTTGTCTGCCAGAGCATGTGTCAGCCCATCTTCACCGTCATATGCGCAAACAACGGTGTAACCCTCTTTGCGGAGATTAAAGTCAAGAATATCGGCAATTGCCTTTTCATCCTCGACAACAAGAATTTTCTTATTCATATCGTTATCCTCCCAAACGACTGATTTTTATTATAATCCGAGAATACGTGCTGCACGCAGAATAAGCACGGCTGTCTTTGCGTCGTCTATTTTACCCTCATCACACATTGAAAGTGCATCGCTAAGCTTAATCTTCTTAACCTGCAAAAACTCTCCCTCATCTGGATGTGCCTGCCCCTCGTGAAGTCCCGTCGCGAGATACAGATGTATTCTCTCAGTCATGCATCCAGGTGACGGATAAACAAAACCGAGGTATTTCATCTCATCCGCCGTGTATCCGGTCTCTTCGCTAAGCTCACGCACGCCGCAGTCAAAATGCGGCTCATCTCCATCCACCTTGCCGGCGGGAGCTTCGAGTATTTCAAGCTCAAACGGATAACGGTACTGTGAAACAAGGATTATCGCGCCGTCATCGGTAACGGGAAGCACCGCCACTCCGTCACAGTGCTCACAGACCTCTCGCGTTGTTTTTCTTCCGCAAAGCTCAACCTCATCCTCTCGGATGTTCATTATCTTTCCTTTAAAATGATATTTGCAGCTTAATGTTTTTTCTATATTGCTCATATTCACAATCCCTTTTCTCGGTCATTCGCCGCCGTACGGCAGCAAATGGCTATACTCTACAGTGCTTCTGCCATGTTTCGAAGAAGATTGAGGGCTTCCTGTGCGGCACGTCCCTTTGCAAGCTCGCGTCCGCGCGGGTGATAGATTTTTGAGCAGACTGTCTCACCCTTTACCGTTACGGCAATATAAACCGTGCCCCCGGGGTTCTTTTCGTCTCCTGAATTCGGGTCGGCATAACCTGTAACACCAATACCCGCATCTGTTCCAAACTTTTTGCACGCCGCGGCAGACAGTGCCCGTGCACATTCCTCACTTACCGCGCCGTATGTGTCAAGAAGCCCGCGTTCTATCCCAAGAAGCATCATTTTAATTTCATTTGTATACGCGCACACACCGCCGTAAAACACCTCAGACGAGCCGGCAATATCGGTGATAAGTTTTGCACAAAGACCGCCCGTGCACGATTCCGCAGTAGCAAGAGTGAGCTTTTTGTCACGAAGAACGGAAAATGCCGCAGCATGAAGCGACGGAACGTCAACTCCGTATACCACGTCTCCTAGAATTTCCTCCACCCTTTCAATAACGGGGCGGGTTATTGCATCTGCTTCTTCCTCGGTTTCCGCCTTCCCCGTAACGCGCAAAAGCACCTCTCCGTCTTTTGCGTACGGTGCAAGCGTCGGATTCGTCATCGTTTCGGCAAACGAGCTTATTCTGCTCTCAACCTCGCTCTCGCCCATCCCGTAAATATGGATGCCGTGAGATACAAGATGTGCATCGGAAAGCTTTTGGAGATACGGTACCATACGGTGCTTTACCATCGGTATGCACTCACGCGGCGGACCGGGCAGCATAATAAGAATCTTTCCGCCGTCCTCAATCGCACATCCCGGTGCCGTTCCCCAGTCATTTTCAAAAACCGTGCAGCCCTCAGGAAGATATGCCTGACGCGCGTTGTTATCTGTCATTTTGCGCCCGAGCTTTGTAAAATAGCTCTTTATTTTCTCAAGTGAAGCTTCATGCATCACAAGTTCTTTTCCAAAAGCGCGCGCCGCAACCTGCTTTGTGAGATCATCAAACGTGGGGCCAAGCCCTCCGGTTGTTATTATAATATCAGCGCGCTCTTTTGCAATAAGTATGCACCTTTCAAGCCGCTCGGGATTGTCCCCGACAACGGTCTGATAATACGCATTTATCCCAAGTTCTGATAATGCCTGTGCGACCGTTACAGCATCGGTGTTTGTAATTTCACCGAGGAGAATTTCCGTTCCTACGGCGATTATTTCAGCTGATAAGCTCAACTTTCTGCCTTCTCTCTATATAATTTCAATGTTTTCTTTTGCCTCGCGGCAAAGCGCATCAAACGCAAGCTTTTTTTCCTCCTCAAGAATATTTTCAAGCTTCGGCTTTGTGCGCGGATGCTTCGGCGTAAATACCGTACAGCAATCCTCATAAGGAAGTATTGACGTTTCAAACGTGTTTATTCTGCGCGCAATACCCACAATCTCCTCTTTATCCATACCAATTACCGGACGGAGCACGGGAAGCGATATGCCGTTTTCAGTAACGCCAAGCGCTTCCATAGTCTGGCTGGCAACCTGACCGAGGCTTTCGCCCGTAATGAGCGCACCGCATCCGTTTTCACGCGCCACACGCTCTGCAATCTGCATCATAAAGCGGCGCATGATAAGCGTGAAATACTCTTCCTTGCAGTTTGCACGTATTTCCTCTTGAATTTTGGTAAAAGGAACCATTGCAATTTTTATGTTACCCGCGTATTTTCCTACGAGACGTGCAAGCTCGATTACCTTTTCCTTTGCGCGCTCGGATGTGTACGGATAAGAAAAAAAGTGGATTCCGAAAAGCTCCACACCGCGCTTTGCCATCATATACGCGGCAACAGGGCTGTCAATTCCGCCCGAAAGGAGAATTGCAGCACGACCGTTGATACCGACAGGAAGCCCGCCTGCACCGGGGATTGGGTTTGCGTGGACATATGCCGCGCGGTCACGTATCTCAACCTTAACGCAGACTTCCGGGTTTTTTACGTCAACCTCTATGTTTTCAAATTCATCGTGCAGTGCCGAGCCTACCTCGAAGCAAATTTCAGGCGATTTTTTCGGAAATGACTTATCTGAACGCTTTGCCTCGACCTTAAACGTTTTTGCATTCTCCAGCGTGTCGCGCAGATACTCCTTTGACACGGAAATTATTTTGTCTATATCCTTTGGGACCTCTGCCGCTCGCGAGATATTCACGATACCAAATACGCGCTTTGCTGCATCCAGCGCCGCATCCATATCGCAATCATCGCTCTGCGGCTCCACGTATATGGTGGACTGCATACAGTATATTTTAAACTCGCCGCAGTTTCTTATTCTCCATGCAAGGTTCTTCATAAGGCGTTTTTCAAAGTTTCCGCGGTTAAGTCCTTTAAGTACAAGCTCTCCAAGCTTTAAAAGCAATATCTCTTTCACGTCATGCGCACCTTTCAATCATTTATAACTATGCATTATAATTATACATCATTTATCCTAAATAAACAATACGCGAAATGGAAAAATTTATTCTAATGCACCCAATGTGATATGCGCCCCAAAAGTTAGAGACTTTTGGGG
>JAZQSB010000176.1:0-1640 GCA_045629885.1 Eubacteriales bacterium
TTACCATCTGATTGCAAAGCGTCGGAAGATGCTTTGCAGGTGCAGAAGTAATCTTGCCCGTTACGCCGCCGAGACCTTCCTGAATAAGCTGCTTGAGAGACCATCCCGCGCAGTAGCCGGTGAGCATTGAAAGGTCATGAATGTGAAGGTCAGCATTGCGGTGAGCATCGCCGATTTCATCGTCATACACCTCAGAAAGCCAGTAGTTTGCAGTGATAGCACCGGAGTTTGAGAGGATAAGACCACCAACGGAGTATGTAACGGTGGAGTTTTCCTTAACGCGCCAGTCGTTTATCTTGAGGTAGTTATCAATAATCTCCTTGTAGTCAACGATTGTGGAACCGAGATTACGAATCTTCTCTCTCTGCTTGCGGTAGAGGATGTATGCCTTTGCAACATCGTCATAGCCACCCTTGATGAGAACGGATTCAACGCTGTCCTGAATTGCTTCAACGCTGATAACGCCGTCTTCAATCTTCGGCTCAAAATCGCTCGTAACCTTAAGAGCAAGGAAGTCGATGATGTCGGAGTTATACTGCTTGTCGCAGGCATCAAACGCCTGCATAATAGCATTGCTTATCTTTGATAAGTTGAAATTTACATTCTTACCGTCACGCTTTATTACCTGATACATAAAAAATGCCCTCCCACTTTATTATTTAAATCACAATATACACAAACTCAACATATGCTATGTAAAAGAATGTAAAGATAGTGTATGTTGTGCTTTTCTGCAGTGTAAGAGCATTGTATCATATATATAGTATTCTTGTCAATAGTTTTTTTGGAAAAATACACAATATATTGTGTTATATTCCGCGAAGCGATACAAAATCTACGAATTCTTCCGCGCAAACCCGCATAGAATCAAGGGTTTTTGCATCGTGGGCAGAAAGATTTTTCCCTATAATATTTCCGGAGTCAACAAAATTCTGCAAAAAGTATCTCGGAGCGCCGGATATCCACTCGCCTATTTTGCTTATATCCTCAGGCGCGTGAAGCTCACGCACAACCGTTGTGCGGAATTCATAATCTACGCGTCCTTCAAGAAGAAGGGATACGCTCTCCTCAACAGGTGAGATGTCAAAATCCGGAATTCCTGTGGTTTCGGCATATTTTTCGCGGCTGTTTTTTATATCCATTGCGACATAGTCGAGCAGTCCGTTGTTTATAAGAGAGCGAAGAACATCGGGGCATGTGCCGTTTGTATCAAGCTTCACGGAAAGCCTCATAGTTTTTATTTTACTGATAAAGTCGATAAGATCTGTCTGCAGGCACGGCTCACCGCCGGTTATGCACACGCCGTCAAGTATTCCCGCGCGCTTTTCTAAATACGAAAGAACTTCGTCTTCTGATATGATGTCGGCATCGCAGGTGTCGGTAACAAGGAGCGCATTATGGCAGAAAGGACAGAGCAGATTACAGCCGAGCGTGAACACCGTTGCGGCGGTCTTTCCGGGAAAATCCAGAAGCGTAAGTTTTTGCATACCCGATATAAGCATATATACTACCTCTTTTCGATGTGGAGTTTCAAATAAACATTTTAATGATTTCATACCGTGCCGGGGGTGGGACAAAGATGTGCGTTGCACATCTTGCACTCTCTTTCAAAAAAGCAGAGTGCATCCTCTGGATGCAAG